>QYPT01000036.1 GCA_007280125.1 Streptomycetaceae bacterium
AAAGGAAATCAACGGGTATAGCTATGTAACCCACCAGCAAGCTGATGGGGTGTTTCGCCATACCTCATTGAGGTATTACTTCGTGGTCTCTCATTTCTATGCTGAAAACCCGAAAGTTTCCAGACATGCGAAAAGGAGCCACATTGGCATTGACTTATGGCACGCTGTTGAGTTCTCAAGGTACGGATGCGCACTGCTTCTGGAGATCGCTCTCCATTTTCAGGGCAGACTGACAAATCTAGTGCAAAGGCGCTTATGCGGTCAAACCGCGTAGAACCACTTACTTTTCGATCTGGCAAGAATTTGCCTACTGTCCGGCCGAGAAAGCGTCCGGTACACAGCAAGGAGCGTAACTATAGGCCCAGCGTGGGTGAGCGTCAAATCGGGGTCGTAAATCGAGAAAACCCTTATAAATCAAGGTTATTTGAGGTACTCCACAGCCACTAAATCGCGCTTGCCCTTGCGAAGGACGGCAAATCGACCAAAAAGGAAGTCTTTTTGAGCGGGGGCGAACTCCTCCCCCTCTATTTTGGCGTTATTGAGATATGCGCCACCTTCTTTGACCACTCTGCGAGCTGCTGATTTGGAATCAACCACCCCAGAGGCTGCTATCAAGTCAACCCATGTAGGAATTTCATCGAACGAAGTGATGGTTGCTCGTGGAAGTTCGGCCAAAGCGCTTTCTAGTGTTGCTTCATCAAGTTCTGAAAGTTCACCTTGTCCAAATAACGCGCGTGATGCTGCTTCTACTCTTTCGCAAATCTGCGCGCTATGCACCAATGAAGTTAGTTCGCGCGCAAGTGCGCGATGCGCAGTACGTGCACCAGGATTTTCATTATGCGAAACTTCTAGTGCGTTAATTTCATCATGAGAAAGAAAAGAAAAAACTTTAAGAAAATTAATTACATCGCGATCTTCGGTTGCTAACCAATATTGAAAAAACGCATACGGAGAAGTCATAGTTGCATCGAGCCAGACACTTCCGCCAGCAGTTTTACCGAATTTAGTTCCGTCAGCTTTAGCAAGCAATGGAACAGTTAATGCATGCCCACTTCCGCCTTCAACGCGACGAATTAAATCAAGTCCTGCAACAATATTTCCCCACTGATCAGAACCACCTAACTGAAGTGTGCAGCCAAATCGTCTAAATAACTCAAGGAAATCAAGGGATTGCAGCACTTGATAGGAGAACTCTGTATAGGAAATTCCACCTGCTTCTAGTCGTGACGAAACAGAATCCTTGGCAAGCATTTGATTCACACTGAAATGTTTCCCGATGTCGCGTAAGAACTCAATCGCAGATAAAGGAGATGTCCAATCAAGGTTGTTTACGACTCGTGCTGGATTATCTATTGTATCAAAATCCAAATACTTTGATACCTGAAGTCGTATTCGAGAAACCCACTCTTCAACTACTTCTTCGGTATTGAGAACTCGTTCTTCATTTTTACCACTTGGATCGCCGACCAATCCCGTAGCGCCACCAACAAGTGCAATCGGATGATGACCTTGCAATTGAAAGCGTCGCAAAATTAATAGGACAACTAAGTTGCCGACGTGCAAACTTGGCGCTGTTGGATCAAAGCCAATATACAAAGTTATTGGCTTTGAAAGTGCCTCTTTTAAGGCTTTTTCATCTGTACTTTGTGCGAGCAGCCCGCGCCAGCGAAGGTCTTCGAGAAGATTCATGCACCCATCATGCCCGAAAAGCGCTTGCTCTCGTTGGTAATCCAAGTCGAGTTAATTGAAATATTGCCCCGTAAAGTGGATATCTGAAGAGCGACCTCGCTTGGCGCGGTGCCACCGAAAGTAGCCCTAGATTTGAGGGCTCCATCGACAGTCAGCACCGCACGTACATCCGATTTCAATGACGGATGAATAGTCGCAAATTCTTCATCCGAGAGCTCGTGTAATTGCTTACCTTTGGACTCACATAGATGAACGACGGCACCTGCAGCCTCATGCGCCTGCGCAAAAGGAATTCCTGCCCGTACCAAGTAGTCAGCGATTTCGGTAGCCAAAGAGAAACCTGTTGGCGCTGCTGCTGCCATTTTTTCGCGATTGAAATGTGTTGTTGCAACCATCCCAGTAAAAGCCGGAAGTACGAGATCCAGAGTGTCCAGGGAATCAAAGAGCGGCTCTTTGTCTTCTTGAAGATCTCTGTTGTACGCAAAGGGCAAACCTTTGAGCATTGTTAAAACACCGGTGAGATTTCCAACTAAACGACCTGCTTTGCCACGAGCAAGTTCAGCAATATCAGGGTTCTTCTTCTGCGGCATGATCGATGAGCCAGTTGCAAATGCATCGTCGATCTTTGCCCAACCAAACTCTGTACTGGCCCACAAACACCATTCCTCGCCCATCCGAGAAAGATGTGAACCAATCATCGCAAGAATAAAAAGCCCTTCGGCAACAAAATCGCGATCACTCACAGCGTCGATACTGTTAGGGATTGCTCCTGCAAAACCCAAATCGGCTGCACTACTTAGAGGATCCAAACTCAACGACGATCCTGCCAATGCGCCAGCGCCCAATGGAGAAAGCGAAGTACGAGCAAGCCAGTCGTGTATTCGATCTACATCACGTTGGAGCGCATGAGCATGTTTTGCTAACTCGTGACCAAAGGAAACCGGTTGCGCATGCTGCATATGGGTGAATCCAGGCGCCGGAGCATCCGCGTATTCGGAGGCTTTATCTAGAATCGCATATTGCAACTCAATGACGCTCTGTCCCGTGTGCAACATGTGGTCAATCGCATAGAGACGCAAATCGGTTGCTACCTGATCATTACGCGAGCGTCCCGCACGCAGAGCTCCCCCAACAGATCCAAGTTTGAGCATTAAGCCGCGCTCTAGCGCACTGTGTACATCTTCATCTTCGGGAATCGGTGCGAAAGTTCCAAGCGACACTTCCTCTTGCAGCTCTTTCAGCGCTGCGCGAATCGCAATGGCATCTGTTGGTTGTAAAAGTTTTGCCTTCTCTAAAACAGAGAGATGAGCAAGAGATGAACGCAAATCGTACGGTGCCAAACGCCAATCAAAATCGATACTACGTGAAAGAGCAAAGACAGCCTCCGCCGGACTACTAGTAAACCTTCCTCCCCAGAGTGCCATAACTATTTCTTAGCCTTTCTCGACGATACTTTTGAAGGTGCAGTTGACGGTGTGCTTGAAGGTGAACTAGATGGTTGTGCTATGCCAAGCAATTCTTTCGCTAAAGCAGCACCACCATCGCTTTTTTTGGAAATTACCAAGACCGTGTCGTCACCCGCAATTGTTCCAATGACGTTAATAAATGCCCCAATACCTGAACCTCGATCCAATGCACTTGCCAGTAATTGTGCTCCACCCGGTGGAGTCTTCACTACAGCCATGTTTGCACTTGATTCGACAGACAATATAAGTTCAGAAGGAAATGAATGTTCGCGAGGCAACAGGTACGTGGCGACACCATCGTTCCTACGGCCACGGAGTGCGCCAATTTCTTCAAGGTCCCTACTAGCGGTGGCTTGAGTAACCAGAAATCCTGCTTTACCTAGGAGATGCACTAAATCCGATTGGGAATGCACTTGTCCGGTTTCTACAAGAGAAATAACAGCAGATCTCCTTGATTGAGAGCTAGACATAACTAACCTCCTGCATAACCTTAATGAATACGGAAAGAAACTTTGCAATCTGTGCATCGCTGACAGTCAGCGCAGGAGCAATTCGAATTACTGAATCAGTTGCAGCGTTTACCAAGACTCCCCGATTCTGCAACAACTCTTGTACGTGCACTGCATCGGGATGTTTAAGGACTACTCCAATGAGCAATCCTTCTCCGCGAACTTCCAAAACTCCATCGCACGTGGATAGAACCTTCTTTATCCGCGCACCCTTTTTCTTAACCTTGGGTAACAACTTCTCCTTACGAATTACTTTTATCACTGCAAGAGCACTTGCGCACGCCACCGGATTTCCGCCGAATGTGGATCCGTGATCACCTGGTGCGAGCAACTTTCCGGCCCTACCAACAGCAATCATCGCTCCGATGGGAAGTCCTCCACCTAAGCCTTTTGCCAGAGTGACTACATCAGGTGTGATACCTTCTTGTTCAAATCCAAACCATTCACCCGTGCGACCCATTCCAGTTTGAACTGCGTCAATAACCATTAGCGCACCGTACTTCGTGCACAGTTTACGAATTGTCTTTAGGTAGCCTTTAGGAGGAACGACAACACCAGCTTCACCCATAATTGGTTCGACTATCACCATTGCAGTGTCGCCATCAATAGCTTGAGTAATAGATTTGATGTCGCCGTATGGAACATGAACTACTCCGGAAAGCAATGGGTTGAAAGGATCGCGTTTCTTTGGTTGACCCGTTAGAGAGAGTGCTCCCATGGTTCTGCCATGAAAGGCTCCCTGAGTTGCCACCACGCGCGACTTGCCTAACTTGCGCGAGAGTTTCAGCGCTGCTTCATTGGCTTCAGCTCCTGAATTGCAAAAGAAAACTCGAGCACTTTTCTCGCCAACCATCTCTTGAAGAGCTTGGGCAAGATCAATCACACTTGGATGCATGTAGAGGTTACTAACGTGACCTAGAGTTTTAATTTGCTTGCTAACAGCGGTTACGACTGCAGGATGCGCCTGCCCTAGAACATTTGTCGCGATTCCACCGAGGAAATCAAGATACTTTTTACCATCAACATCTGTAAGGATCGAACCTTTCCCAGATGCAATCGCAAGTGAGGGGACTCCGTAATTTGACTGGAGTGAACTACTCCAGCGATCTGCGTATTTCTTTGTTTTATCACTCATCGAGTAACCACCGTTCCGCCGAGGCCACGTAATGCAAGCGAGAATGCCTGCGGGTCTTTACCGTCTATTACTCGCACACTTGCCGCACCCAAAGCGATTGCGTTCAACGTGGCTAAGACTTTAGGTGCCATACCTTCTGCAAATTCGCCCTTTATGAGATTTAGTTCTTTGTATGTAATCGAAGATATAAACGATGAAGCCTCTGGCCAATTGCGATAGATACCCGGTACATCTGTCATGAATATCAATGAGTCCGCGCCTAATGCTCCTGCAATGGCCCCTGCAGCCAAATCGGCATTTACATTAAGACCCGACTTCGAGATCTCATCCGAATCGTCACCCTCTACGGCAATCGGAGAAATCACCGGCACGAAGCCAGATGCAAGGAGTGAAGTGAGTACCGAAGTATCCACGCGAATTACTTCGCCTACTTGACCAAGGTCAGCAGGAGTTCCGTCTACCAATTCAGTTAATTTCTGGGCAACCAATAGACCACCATCGCGTCCAGTAATTCCGACAGCGTTAATTCCTGCATTGCGGAGCTGCGCGACGAGATCTCTCAAAACGCTCCCACTAAGAACGCTTTGGACAACCTTGAACACAGCCGGAGAAGTTACTCGAAAGCCACCAAAGAACGAAGGCTCAATTCCAGCGTGTGCCAGAGCTTCGTTTATCTGTGGTCCACCACCGTGAACAATGACGCACTCTTGCCCAATATCAAGAACAGCTTGGACTGCTTCAGCAAATAGTCCATCCACATCTGTCATTGCGTTCCCGCCGAATTTTATGACGATCATGTTGCGTACGCTGAATTCTCTTCGACATAATCATGACTTAAATCATTGGTGTGAATCGTGGCCGAATGCGAACCAAATTTGAGGTCAATGAGTATCGAAATATTAACGCCAGAAAGATCTACTAAGTTTCTATCCTCACCTGGGCCGCTAGAACGCGAGACCATAACTTGATTCAACGAAACATCAACATCCGTTGGATCAAAATCTGCATCCGCGGTACCTAACGCGGCAAGGATTCTTCCCCAATTGGGATCGCCCCCGAATAGCGCGCACTTGAGAAGATTGTTTCTTGCGCAAGCACGTCCCACCGCTACCGCGTCATCTTCGGACCCTGCATTGATTACTTCAATAGAAACGATCTTCGTATGACCCTCAGCATCACCAATCAACTGCGTTGCAAGAGAGCCACACACCTCCATCAGGATCTGCTCCAGGTCGTAGTCTGATATGTGAACACCGGAACTCCCACTAGCCATAAGAAGTACAGTGTCGTTAGTTGAGGTGCATCCGTCGGAATCAATTCTGTTAAAGGTACGGTTGCACACCCGAGTAAATATCTCTTGTAGATGCTTCTCGTCAACTACTGCATCTGTCATTACAACAGAGAGCATTGTGGCAAGTGCCGGAGCAAGCATCCCAGCCCCCTTGGCTATACCTGTAAAGGTGGCGCCTAAGATTTCTTTCGAAGAAAGTTTTGGTTTTGTATCCGTCGTCATGATCGCTCGAGCGCTTGAATCAAGGGAGTCAACTGATAATGATGAAGAAATAGCCTTGATTCCAGCTAATACTTTAGGCATCGGTAGAAGTTCTCCGATTAGTCCAGTAGAACAAACAGCGACTTCAGAAGAAGATATTCTTAAAGCACTAGCTACTGTCTCTGCGGTGAGGTGAGTATCTGCAAATCCTTGAGGCCCCGTGCAAGCATTCGCACCGCCCGAATTCAAGATTACTGAACGAATTGCTCCGCCTTTCACGATTTGCTTAGTCCAGGTTACCGGTGCAGCAACAACCTTATTTGAGGTGAAGACACCGGCACACGAACTAGTGGGTCCAAAGTTCTCAATGATGGTGAGATCGAGAGCGCCATTACTTTTTAGCCCGGCGGCAACGGCTCCAGATCTAAACCCTTGGGGAAAGTTCATACTCCAACTCCATATGTCTTTAGACCCAAATCTTGCTTTAATCCGCACATAATGTTCGCGTTTTGAATTGCTTGACTAGCTGCACCTTTTCCTAAGTTATCAATAGCAACACTAATTACGACGCGATTACTATGTTCGTCCAACGCAACTTGAACATGAACATAATTGCTGCCAACAACACTTGCGGTGCGAGGCATCATGCCTTCAGGAAGCAAGGAGAGAAACTCTTCACCTTTGAATGCGTTTCTATACAAGTCTCTTAACGATGATGAGGAAATATCCTTAGCGAGCCGAGCAGTTATCGTGGCAAGAATTCCACGGGGCATTGGCGCCAAAATCGGAGTGAAGGAAATGCCTACCTTGGTGTCGGCAATACGCGCTAAAGATTCTTCAATCTCTGGCGTGTGTTGGTGTACTCCCCCAAATTTATAAGAAGTGAGAGAATTCATCACTTCACTCCCAAGTAATGTAACTTTTGGAGAGCGCCCAGCACCTGTTGTTCCGGAAGCAGCGACGACGACGATATCTGACGCATCAATTACGCTAAGAGCCGGGAAGGTTCCAAGTGCAATGGCGGTTGCATAGCATCCGGGATTGGCAACTTTGCTAGATGCAGCAATCTTTTGACGAGATCCTGGTAATTCGGGCATTCCATAGACCCATGTACCAGCATGCTCCCCTCCGTAGTATTTCTTCCACGAATCGGATTCTTCTAATCTGAAGTCTGCTCCTAAATCAACGATCTTCTTCTCACCAGAAATCTGAGAGACGATGGCAGCGGACTCTCCATGTGGCATTGCCAGAAAGAGCAATTCGCATTCGTTTGCTTTGGAAATATTCATCGAGTCAAAGAGTTGATCTCCATAGCCAACGAGTTGTGGATGAAGGTTGATTATCTTCTCGCCAGCATGTGTAAATGCTCCGATAAAGTGAGGCTCAAAATCTGGGTGGCTTTCAAGTAAACGCAGAAGCTCGCCCCCGGTGTAACCGCTGGCACCCAAGAGACCTATTTTCATGGGCTAAGCATAGCTAGATTATCTATAATTATGCAATATACTGCATCTTTATGCAGAGCGTACGACTGCCCCCGTCGCTTGGCTCGCACGTAAACCGGCTGCTTCTCGCATCGCAGATACCTCTGCTCCAGTCAGCGTTCGATCAGGGGCTCTAAATGTCAGAGTAAAAGCCAAGGAAACCTTCCCCTCGCCCATCTGGTCATAGCGATCAAATAGCTGAATCGATTCCAAAAGCGGTCCAGCCCCTTCAACCAGCGCCCGTTCAACAGCAGAGGCTGGAACGCTCGCATCAACTATGAGTGCAATGTCTTGCACTGCCACTGGCATTGTGGCGATAAAGCCGGCACGAACGATCTCCCTTTCAGGCAAGGAAGAGAGATTCACTACGAATGCGCACGCGCGGGCAGGAAGCCCATAGAGCGCCACCACGCGAGGATGCAATTCCCCCGCATGGGCTACAACTACGCCACCCACTGATAACTCTGCGCATCGACCTGGGTGCCATGGCGCTAAATCAGAGCGATCGAGAGTCCATTCAAGATTGCAGGTTTCAAGAATTGCTTGAGCAAAGGCAACAGCATCACTCCAGTCATACGCGCGACCTTTGCCTCTCCAATTCTCCGCCTCTGCAGCTCCAACGAGGACCGCTCCGACGTGGATTGGTTGCTCTGGAACACCAGAATAAATCTGCTCAATAACTTCTCGAGTCGGTCGAGAGGCAGTTGAAGGATTATCGATTGTTGGCAATGTTCTCGTGTTCCGAAAGACAGAACCCATTTCAAAGAGAGCAAAATTCTTTGCCCCACGACTGACATTTCGTTGAGCAGCTTCTAGCAAACCAGGAATGAGGTGCGGTCGCAATAAAGGGAAATCCTCGGACATCGGATTAGCTAAACGAAAAGCTTTCGCTCGATCTCCTTCATAGCCCAAAGTTGTAATCGTGGTCTGTGAAAGAAATGGGTAGGTTTGAATCTCGACGAGACCTAAATCTGCCAATGTTGTGGCAACAACTCTGCGACGTAACTGCGAGTCAGTCAATCCTGGACTCACTGGATGCGGTGGCAAATGCGAAGGAATGGCGTCATAACCAATCATGCGCGCAACTTCTTCGACTAAATCTGCTGGCCCCAATAAATCGCTACGCCAAGTAGGAGGATCAATT
>QYPT01000104.1 GCA_007280125.1 Streptomycetaceae bacterium
GAGGATATTGTGAAGTTACGCGAAACGAATTTGGCAGAAGCGAAATCTGCGCGAGTTAGAGTCAGAGAAGAATTTCTTGCCGCTTTCAAAGATGGCTATAAAGTTATGGGTTTTTCAGATCAAGCCGGATATGTATTAACGAAAGGTGCAAAATGAAGATAGCCGAATATGAGTTCCGCATAATTCATTTGCCGCTAGTTCGACCTTTCCGCACTTCATTTGGAACTCAAACTAGTCGAGAAGTTTTGATGGTGAAGGTAACTACCTCAGAAGGCGTGGTCGGATGGGCTGAATGTGTTGCAATGTCTGTGCCACTCTACTCCCCTGAATATGTTGCTGGATGTTTAGAAACTATGCAGAAATTCTTAATCCCAGCGTTAAGTAAAGTTGGAGATTTTCGCGCTGAAGATGTCGCGACAATATTGAAACCATATCTCGGTGCGCAAATGGCGAAAGCAGCGCTAGAGACTGCAATCTTGGATGCTCAACTCCAAATCGAAGGAATTTCACTTGCGAAATATCTAGGTGCAACTAAGACCAAGGTTGAATGTGGAGTTTCGGTTGGAATTGCATCATCTATGGGTGCGCTAATTGAAGAGGTTTCTTCATATGTTGATAGCGGTTATCGACGAATAAAATTAAAGATTGAACCTGGTTGGGATATTGAGCCAGTTAAAGAAGTTAGAAAGCTCTGGCCGGAAATGCGATTACAAGTAGATGCAAATCAAGCGTATGCACGGAGCGATGGCGCACATCTTGCGAAGTTGGATCCATACGATTTATTACTAATCGAACAACCACTTGATGAGCATGACATCCTTGGCCACGCAGAATTGGCAAAAGTTGTGAGAACGCCGATTTGTTTAGATGAATCGATAACTTCACTGCGCTCCGCTGAAGATGCGTTGGCGCTTAAAGCAACCACGATTATAAATATCAAACCTGGTCGAGTTGGTGGATATATAGAATCAGTGAAAATTCATGATCTCTGCGTTGAAGAATCGATTCCAGTTTGGTGCGGTGGCATGTTAGAAACCGGTATCGGTCGTGCGGCAAATCTTGCTTTAGCTGCGCTACCAGGATTCACACTTCCAGGTGATACCTCGGCTTCATCTCGCTATTTTAAGCAAGACATTACGACGCCATTTGAAATGAACGATGGCTACCTAAATGTGCCAACTACACCAGGAATTGGCGTAACGCCCGATATGGATTTCTTAGATTCAATAACAACTTCTAAGGAATTAGCTAAAAATTAGCTTAAGACTTACTAGGAGTAGCAATACTCCGAAACCTCGTGTCACCCAAACATTGCCAAGTGATAGACCAAGTTTTGCGCCAAAAAAAGCAGTTACAAATATTCCAGCAGCAATAGCCAAACCAACCTTTAAATCAACATCGCCCGCTTTGTAATACTTCATTACTGCCAAAATTCCAACAGGTAAGAGCATCGAAGTAAGAGATGTGCCGATAGCTTTTGAAGAAGAGAACTTTAAGAAGAAAATTAACATCGGAACGATGATTATTCCGCCGCCAATTCCAAATAGACCAGAAGCTATTCCTGCGGTTCCGCCTATCAGCAGAGCTGTTGAGATCACCATCAAATCTGGCACGTTAACTCCTCAATCTTTGAAAACTTTAAAACTGGTGGCGGGTGAAGGATTTGAACCTTCGAAGGCATTGCCGGGGGATTTACAGTCCCCTCCCATTGGCCGCTCGGGCAACCCGCCAAGGTCGAATATCGGCACAACTCATCAAGATTACCTCATATCAAGGCGCGGTAGGTAATCGTAAATCTGACCACCATTAGGAAGTAATGCGAATACCGTCTTCAACCGAAAATATATGAACTCGTCCTTCGCGCAGATTAACGCCAACTTCTAAACCTTCTGTCAGTCCTAGTAGGTGCGCCATCTCTACAACTGCCGTGATTCGCTGGTTGGAGCATTTGACCGTAACAATGGCGCGAGGGCCGAGTAATTCAATGATTTCAATTCGACCGGCCATCCCATTAGCAACATCGCCACTGATAAGAACATCCTCCGGACGAATGCCAATAATTACATTGTGGTGATTACTACTTTGAATGTTTGTCACCACTCCAGTTGGTGATGCAAAACGATTTCCCTCAAGCTTCCCGGTAATCATGTTCATTTTTGGACTTCCAACAAATTCCGCTACAAAGGTATCGACCGGATTTTCATAGATATCATCAGGCTTTCCCATTTGTCGAATTAAGCCATCACGCATCACGACCATAATATCAGAGAGGGTCATCGCTTCTTCTTGATCATGAGTTACGTATATTGCAGTTGTAGAAAGTTCGCGTTGTAAGCGCAATAACTCAGTGCGCATTTCAACCCTCAATTTTGCGTCAAGATTTGAAAGTGGTTCGTCGAACAAAAAGACTCGAGGGGAACGAGCTATTGCACGGCCAATCGCTACTCGCTGTTGCTGCCCACCTGAAAGTTCCTTAGGTTTGCGATTGAGTAATTGCGAAATGGATAGTGCTGCAGCAACTTCATCAATTCGAGGCTGAATATCTGTGCGATTAGCACCCCGCGCCAATAACGGAAATGCAATATTTTCTGCAACGCTTAAATGTGGATAGAGGGCGTAGTTTTGAAAAACCATTGAGATATCACGATCTTTGGGTTCAAGATTCGTTACATCCTTATCTCCGATGAAAATTGAACCTGAAGTGACGCTTTCGAGTCCGGCAATCATTCTTAAAGTGGTTGTCTTGCCACACCCTGAAGGGCCAACAAGGACGACAAACTTGCCATCGGGAATTACAAGATCAATACCGCGAACAGCGAGAACTGGTCCATAGGCCTTCTCAACCTGCTTAAGAACTACCGATGACATAATTTCCTCTCGAGTTGGTATTGGGTCTGGACATCAAAATTTAACCGCTCCACCGCTTATGCCCCGCACGAGATGACGCTGAATGAAGAAACTTGCGATTAGCACTGGAATCACTGAAACTAAAATGGCTGCGGACATTGCGCCAAGTTCAACACCACGAAATGTATTAAATCCTGCGATTCGAACAGGTAGAGTTGCGGCGTTTCCTGGAGCCAAAATCAAAGCGTAGAAAAGATCATTCCAAGAGACAACAAAGCCAAAAATTGCAGACGCACCTATCCCTGGTCCCACTTGAGGAAGCACAACTTTCCTGAAGGCTTGAAAGCGCGATAGTCCGTCAACAAGAGCTTGCTCCTCAACTTCCTTTGGTGCAGCGTCGAAGAAGCCAATTAGAAACCATGTGACAACTGGAAGTACCAATGAAAGATGGGCGGCTATTACTGAAGTCAAGGTCCCGTTTACGCGAAGTCGGTAAGCGAGATCTAGAAGTGGAAATACGAGTACAGCTGGTGGTAAAACTTGCGCTGCAAGAATCCCAAAGCGAGTGGCAGATCCACCAGTTTTATAGCGACTAATTGAATAAGCGCCCATTGATCCGACAATAATTGCAATAGAGACAGTAATTATTCCAACCGCCGCGCTACGAAGTGCAGACTGAAAAATTCCAGAATTAAGAACAATTTTCCAGTTTTCAAGATTAGGGGTGAAAGCAATCAAGGTTGGATTATTTAATTGTGAACCACTCTTAAAGGAAGCAAACAATACCCAAAGGAATGGGGATGCGACAGCGATTCCAGCACCTGCCAATATAAAGTTACCGGCGATATTCCACCTCCTAATTTTCTCAGGGTTTTTAATGAATAGAGAACTCATTCCATAGCTCTCACCTTTTCAATGCGATGAAAGAGAACGACAACAATTGAGATAACAATCAGTAAAAGAAGATATGACATCGCAGATGCCTGTCCGAGACGGTAGAATTGAATGCCTGTCTTATATGTGAAGTACTGAATGGTTTGAGTTTGAGTTCCTGGACCGCCGCGAGTAATCGCATAGACATATTCAAAAACTTTTGATGCGTCAAGGCTTCGAATCAAAACTGCGACGGTGAGAATTGGTGCCAACATTGGTAGGGTCACACGGCGAAAAGTATAGAAAGGTGAAGCTCCATCAACTCGAGCAGCCTCAAAAGGTTGCTTTGAAAGGCTTTCAAGGCCAGCAAGTAATAGCAAAACCATAAAAGGGGTCCATTGCCATACATCAATGGCAACTATTGAATAAATAGCTCTGCTAGGTCCAAAGAAATCGTAATTAATGCCTATTTTATTTAAGAGAGCAGGAATTACACCTAGTTGATCATTGAGTAAAAAACGAAACATTAGACCGACGGCTATTGGCGTGACAAACATTGGAGTTAAAAGAAATGAGCGAGTAAAATTCCTGAATCGTTTTTGATTTTGAAGTGCCATTGCAATAGCGAGTCCAATAGCGAGTTCAAGAATCACTGCAGTAATAATGAAGATAAGTGTGACCGTCAGGGAAGACCAATATGAACGATCCTGCAGTACATCCTTGTATTGCGCCAAACCTACAAATTTCGTCGCATTACGTTGAGTAATTTTGTAATTTGTTAGAGATAGTGCAAAAGATGAAAGGAGAGGGTATCCAATTGCCGCCAAGAAAATCATGATTAGTGGTCCCATCATGCGCAATCTAAACGACATCCCCCTCCTTTCTTCTTTCACTATTTATATCTTCCCTAGTTTTTGCAAGTTAATCAGGTTATAGATTATGGAGTTTGAATCTTGTTTGCTTGTTCTTCTGCACTTGCAAGAGCCTTATCAACTGATTTAAGGCCAGCAACAGCAGCATTGAGTTCGGTACCAACTGCAGTGATCATTTCATCGCAGTTAGATCCTCGGCAGAGTGGTTCTGCATTTGCGAGAATCTTTGTAACAGTTGCGTAGTAATCAGCTCCGCCGCCAGTACTTGACACTGCTGGATCACTAAGAACTCCAATACGTGCTGGGGCTCCGCCTGCACTTACGCGCTTTGCTTCCCCAGCCTTAGATGTAATCCATGAAATGAATGCCCAAGCCGCATCAGACACTTTAGAGTTGGCAGGAATTGCCCAATCCCATGAACCTAATACTTGCTTGCCACCAGGCATGGTCGCGAGTTTGAACTTACCGGCTAAGTCTCCTGAAACGCCGCCAACTTTATTCAAAGTTGGCAACATCCAGTTGTACGAAACCATCATCGCTGACTTTCCTGATGAGACAGAACGTAGCGCCTCATCAAAGGCCCAGTTAAGGCTGTTTTTTGGAGCACTGGACTTATACATCGCAATATACGTATTGAGTGCTTTTTTGGCCTCTAGAGTATTGAGGTGAACCTTGCCATCGCCGCCATAGATTGATCCGCCAGCTGCGAATAGGTAGTTGCCCCACTCTTCAAATGCTTTGTAACCAGTCTGAGGTTGCATTGCGATGCCAGCACGAGCAGAAGAATTTAACTTCTTGGCAGTTGCTGCTAATTCATCGAGGGTGATTGGTTCTGTCGTTATGAGATCACTACGATAAATCAAACCGAGCCCATAATTGTAAAAGGGAACTCCATAGACTTTGCCATCAACTTCGCCGATTGCGCGTAGTGGGGCTGCAAAATCCTCGTAGTCGTAGCCACTAGTAGCAGAGATTAAGTCATCTAGTGGCTTGAGGAATCCTGCTCTCGCAAAATCTCCCATCCAAGGATTATCGATAATTGCTAAGTCATAAGTTGGATCTGATGCTTGAAATGATGCAACAATCTTGTCGCGAATCTGATCATATGCAATTGGTTCAATCATAACGTCAACTTTTGGATACTCTTTATTGAATTCAGCAAGCAGCCCCTTAACAACATCTGTGTCGGGAACTCCTTCCATTAATACACGAACAGTTCCTGTGGTATCTGCCGTTATTTTTCCAGTGGCGCTGGTGTCTTTTATGGAAGAGCTACACGCGGAAACGAGTGATAGAACAGCAATAGCGAAAATTGCGGTAATCGCATTACGGGACGAAATCCTTCTCATATCTTCTCCTTATAGGTTTTCATTTGTGATTAATCCATGAAAGCGCCACCGTTGACGGCGATCGCTTCCCCAGTCAAGAAGTCAGCATCTTTGCCAGCAAGAAAACAAACTATCTTGGCCACATCCTCTGGTTGTTCTAGACGACCTAGAGGAGTATCCGCAATCCAAAGATCGCGGACTTCTTCTGGCGTTATACCTCGCAGTTGGGCCTCCCAAGCAAGTTCACGAACTTGCATTGGAGTTGCAACATAGCCAGGGCAGACGCTGTTTACTCTGATACCTACTGGTGCTAGCTCAAAAGCCATTGCTTGAGTTAGACCAACAACACCAAACTTGCTGGCTACGTAATCAGCAAGATATGGCACCTTTCCTTGCTTGCCAGCCATCGACGCTACATTCACAATGACACCATTTTTAGTGCCAAGTAATTGCATTGCGCGGGCGGCTGCTTGGCCTGCAAAGAAAACTCCTTTTAGGTTTACTGCCATCGTGAAGTCATACATTTCTTCTGAAATTTCATGAAGTGGCGCCATCTTTGAAACACCTGCATTTGAAACCCAAAGATCGAGTCGACCTTCGCCTGTAATAACAGAATCTACTGCAGCGTGAATTGAGGTAACTTTTGTAACATCCAATTGAATTGCGCGGGCAAACTCTAATGAGTCAGCAAGTATTTTAGCGGCACTCTCGTTTACATCAGTGACAACCACGTGATAACCCCGAGAAGAAAGTTCACGACTAATTGCAGTGCCGATTCCTGATCCAGCCCCTGTTACGACTGCTACTTTCTTGTTCATTGACTACCCCTTACTAGTGAGTGAGATATGTCTTCCGTTCGTAAGTGTAATTCTCGATATTCAAGATAGCGTTCATTGTAAATTACACGATTCTTAGAATTGGGAGTAATTGATTCACCTTGCATAAGCCAGCCAGTCACAATTGACCAGTCATGAAAATCTCCGACTCCAATTGCAGCAATAATTGCCGCAGCAAAAGAAGCACCTGGGTGTCCAATGATAGGAATTAATTCCAAATCAAGAACATCGGCCATTATTTCTTTCCACAAAGTGGATTTGGATCCACCATTTGTAATGCGTGGAGAATTTAATTTCAGTCCGCACTCTGCGAAAACTTCAAAGTGATGACGTACTCCATAGGCAATGGCTTCCAAGAATGATCGATGTAAGTCACCCCGAGTCGTTCCCAAATGTAATCCGGCAATAACACCGCGAAGGCTTGCATCATGAAGTGGAGTTTTTTCTCCTAAGAAATAGGGCAGAGCAAGTAGAGAACCCGGTTTACTTTCTCGGGCAAGTTGATCTAGCGAAGCCAAAGTTACATTTTCAAATATTTTCTCTTCCCATCGAAGTAGAGAGCCACTTGTTGCCATACAACCATTAGGGAGCCATTTATCTGGTGCGGGGTGGATATCCAAATACAGGCGAGGATCAAGTAATTTTTCGTCACTCACTGCCAAGATGTCACATGCTCCGCCAAGTTTTACAAGGCAATCTCCATTATTAATCAGTCCCGCTCCATACGCGGATAGCACGTGATCGGCGCCACCAACAACAATTTTTGTTCCACGAGCGAGCCCAGTTGCTGCTGCTGCTGCAGTGCTTACTACTCCTACAACTGTTCCTGGTATTTTCACAACGCTTAATGGAGTCCATGTGAGATGAGTGGCATCTTGTACTTCTTGGAGCGGTAAACGATCAAAGCCATAGAGACCGCTTTCCATCGCCCAATTTGCTTCAACATGAACCTCGGCGCCGAGCGCAATGGCCATCCAGTCATATGAACCAACAACATATCTGGTAGATCCCCATACTTCGGGTTCGTGGCGTGAAATCCAAAGAACAGTTGGCGCAACCGACTGCTGTGAAAGAACTGATCCTGTTTTCTCTAATACATTAAAGTTCGATAGTGATTCTCGAAGTTCATCGATTTCAGTCACTGCCCGTGCATCGTTTTGCAAAATAGCGCTTCGCAGAGAACTCTTTTTTTCATCAAGGAAAAGAACTGCAGGAACCATTCCAGAAATGGCCACAGCCTTAATTGAACTCGCCGCCTCATTAGCTTTCATTAGTAATTCAGGGACTAAACTGCGCAGCGCTTTCCACCAGTCATTACTCTCAGCTTCCGCCCAACCTGGCCGACGTGAATGTAAATCAATAGAAACTGTTGCCTCTGCAATTATTTTTTTATCCAAACTAAGTAGCATCGCCTTAACCCCGGAGGACCCAATGTCTACTCCGAGATAAAGTGAAATGTTAGTTTGTTTAGACACTACGTGCCGCCTCGATAAATCGTTTCGTACGCTCTGGATCAACTTGATTCCAGGTGTAACCGTCAACTTTGAGATCACTACCAACAATGCAACCGTCTGCATACTTAAAAAATTCTGCGATTGTTGTTGACCGTGCCCCAGTGTTTAATAGCACGGGTACATTATCTGGGACAGCTTCGCGAACTTCGGCCACTGTCTTTATATCTGGCTGGCTTCCAGCCATTGGGCCTGATACCAAAATGACATCCGCCAAACTAGAAACAACTGTGGAATGCGCCATTTGAGCTGGTGTGCGTTTGCCAATAGCAGAGGCAAATTCAGGTGTGATGTTCATAAAAATTGCCAAATCTTCACGACTGAAATTGCGGCGATTCCGCAGTAATGTAGCTGCATCTGGATTCCATGGACCCATGTCGGATTCCCACATTCCTGTCGCGACTTCACGCATAAAAGCAGCATCTGTTGCCACGGCAATAGCCAGAGCGCATTGTTCATCCCAAAGAAAATCAACACCGTAAGGGCGATCAGTTGGCCGGCACTCGGTGACAACTCGTGCCATGACTGCAGATGCTTCTAGACCTGCATTTAATTGATATGGACGATCGCCCTCATTGCAAAATAGAATTGCATCGAAACCTGCTTCAAGTAATTTTTCCGTATCCCGTTTTACGTGATCAACTAAACCCTGCACGCCTTTACTTGCATCGTATAGAGGTGTACCAGGTAAAGGCGGAACGTGAGCCATCGCAATAAGTGGCTTCCTGACACTAGGGAATATAGTTTTGAATCTATTGCTCACTTTAGCTCCTCATAATTTGGTTTGACATGTATCATTTCAATATCATGATCTTCTAGTGCTTTTATAATCGGGTGGCTTGGGGACGCATCTGTAATCAAAATATCCACCACATCAATATCTGCAACAGTTGCAAACGCCACTTTCCCTAATTTTGTTGCATCGGCAAGGACGACGCAACGCCTTGCAGCACGAAGCGCTACTTGCTTGACGCGAGCATCTTCTAAGTTGTACTCGGTTAAACCTTTCTCAGCAGTTATTCCTGCAACCTCGAGAAACACTGTGTCGCAATTTAGATCGGAGTAAAAATTTTCAGCGCGTTGCCCAATCAGACTGAGCTCACCTTGACGAACAATGCCGCCAATTACAAGGGTACGAATTTCTGGTTTCTGCCCCAGCTCAAGGGCAATTGGCAAAGATGCCGCCACAATTGTGAGAGCCTGGCGACGATTAATTGCCCTCGCCATTTCAAGAGTTGTTGTTCCAACATCGAGAATTGCTATTTCACCATCGCGTAATAAGTCAGCGGCAGCCCTGCCGATGCTGACCTTTGCCTCATGTTCATTTAATTCACGCTGTTGAAGAGGGGGCTCATATGATCGGGAGATCGATGAGATTGCCCCACCACGTACCCTGCGAGCCATGCCCTCCATTTCAAGGGCTTCAAGGTCTCGACGAATTGTCATTTCCGAAGTTCTTAAGGTTTGAGCCAAATTAACAATCCTGACCTCGCCATCTTCGGACAAGAGACTCATAATCGAGCGACGCCTAGTATCGAATGACATCTCCTAAAGATATGGTCCAAATGTTCAAAAAACAACAAAATTTTGTTTATTTTTCTTAAAAATTAACATTGATGGATCAATTTGAGCGTGCCAAGATTAGGGTCAGAATTAGTAATACGGCTACCGTGAGCGCTCTGGAACCTAGTTTTTCGTGGCGCGCGTAGAAATTTTTCAGCTAGAGGAGCATAAGAGATGGCAGCAGATAGCAGTTTCGACGTAACCTCCAAGATCGACCGCATGGATCTCGACAACGCCATTAATCAGGCGATTCTAGTGATCGATACCCGCTTCGATTTTAAGAACACTGGGTCGAAGATTGAATTAGAGGGTGAAAAGATTTTAATTGAGGCCGATACCGAAGAGCGCGCCAAGGCCGCCCTTGATGTTGTTAAAGGGACCTGCGCGAAAATGAACTGAACCCCAGAAGTTGGAGACTTAATTAAGAGTCCTAACTGAAGGGGTTCTTTTCAATTTCGCTCCGGTCCGAAAAGTAATGCATTTATAGTCAGGCATATCATCCGAAACCAGGCAACCGCCGATTACAAACTTCGCTGGGTCTGGCTCTTCGCTCGGCATCCCATAGAGGTATCTCCGAACGCCTTCAGCGGATTTACAAACAGGACACTTCTTCATAACTTCAACATAGCTTCGACCGCTGACAAAGAGTGAAAGAAGAGTCGCCCTATAAGCCGGATTGGATCTGTGCAGCATGTTCCAAGGGATGCATAGTATGAGTTTCAAGCCAGTTTGTGATTGTGTACTGTCTCGATTCACTATGCGTTTCAGCATTTTCTAACTGATCGGGTTTCAACCTTTAGATTATTTCCAAGGAAGAGGCTCGCACGCCCCTAAAGACATCAAAAGAAAGCGCTGTCGGTAAATCCTTGTATCCCAAGGTTTCATTCTCTCCCCAGGCGCTTTCGTCATAACCTTGGATTTGTATTCCAGGCTCTGCAATGAGCCGACGTAAGCGAGCATATGACTGTGCTTCGCTGTCGGCTACGTGGTGGATCACTTGGCGAGCAGTCCAACCATTAGAGTTTGGCTTATTTAATTCAAAATCTTTAAAGTAATTTGCAACAGCTAGGAATTCAGCAGTTGAATGGGATTAGTCGTCAGCGACCTTCTTCAAATCCATGCATCTATTAAACCTCAATTGTGAGATAGTCACGAGTCACCTTATAAGCGGAGCAGAAATTGGAAAGGGCCTCGATTGCTCGAGGCCCTCCCATGCACAGCTATAGCAATTCTTGTGACCGTTACCAATAGATCAAATTGCGCTAACTAAGACTGTGGTGGAGACGACGGGATTCGAACCCGCTCCGCTTGTTTGGTAAACGAACAGGCTTCCAATTACAACACGCCCCCAACACGTAGGAGAAGTTAGGGCTCTACCGACTATGGAATCCACGTAACTAGCCGTCCTGTGGATGAAGATTGAAAATAGAAAGCAAAAGGGACCTGGTGATTAACCAAGTCCCAATTGCTACCAAACAAGCGGATTGAATTATGACATATAAATGTAGTTACACGCAGTAACTAAGAATTAGAGAAGAGGCGCCCTATAAGCCGGATTTTGGGCTACTGCCTAACTCAAAAATCCTTTACCTATCCGTAAGCCCTGGTGTATGAATTAATATCAAGTGACTTAAGGGTGTGGGTGTATGAATTGGTGTATGAATTAGCGTCACAAACTGTCCTAAACCAAGTGAAAACTGGTCTTGTGAATGTCAGTGGTTGTTGTCATAATTAGTGCGAAAGGTCGCACAATTACATATAAATACGCTTGATATATAGATCAACTATCTGGTGGCGGGTGAAGGATTTGAACCTTCGAAGGCAGAGCCGGGGGATTTACAGTCCCCTCCCATTGGCCGCTCGGGCAACCCGCCGTGA
>QYPT01000067.1 GCA_007280125.1 Streptomycetaceae bacterium
ATGTAACAGATTCCATCTCTGTTACTGCATTGAGCTTCATTGTGCACGAACCCAATGGAATCATTGTCCGATCTAGGGCAAGGTCTTTATCTGCAAGGGAGCGCAAGTAGCGCATCATCGCAGTCTCGGAATGATTCGTATTGAAGATTGGATGAGACAAGAAAGCGCTCTTGCGGTGTAACGAATCAGGAAAACTCATCCCAGCTTTGCCATTTTGGGGCACCAAAGCGACGCCAAAAACTTCACACACTGCCTGCAGGTCTGCTTGCGTTGTCGTTTCATCAAATGACATACCGATAGTTTGACTGTCAATTACTCGAAGATTAAAACCTGCCTCTCGAGCCTTCTTGGCAGTGACTCCGGAATCTGAAACAGAAACCGTAAGAGTGTCAAAGAAGTCCTTCGACAGCACCTTCACTCCCCCGTTAGTAAGTGACTGGCTAAGTTGCTGCGCACTTCTGTGTACTCGATTGGCAATATGAGTTAATCCTTTTGGACCGTGGTACATGGCGTAGAAAGCACTCATGACCGCTAATAGAACTTGAGCGGTACAAATATTGCTCGTAGCCTTATCTCGTCTAATGTGTTGTTCTCTCGTTTGCAGCGCCAATCTGAATCCAGGGTTGCCATCAGAATCAACACTTTGCCCGATCAAACGTCCTGGCATTCCACGTTCTAGTCCATTACGCACGGACATAAATCCGGCGTGAGGGCCACCAAATCCCATAGGTACTCCGAAACGCTGTGCACTGCCGACTACAACATCAGCGCCCCACTCCCCTGGAGGGGTAAGAAGAGTTAGCGCAAGTAAATCTGTTGCTGCAATCACAAGTGCAGAACGATCATGTGCTGATTTAGATAACGATTCATAATGCAAAATTTCTCCCAAAGTATTTGGGTACTGCACTAACACTCCAAAAAATTCTTGCTCTGGAAGTGCGTTAGATACATCGATAGTCACAACCGAAATCCCGAGTGGCATAGCTCTTGCAACAACAACCGCATAAGTTTGTGGATGAACATTCTTATCAACAAAAAATACTGCGTCGTCACTACCTTTATGCGCGCGTCGTGCCAGAGTCATCGCTTCAGCAGCAGCCGTTCCTTCATCAAGCATTGATGCATTTGCAATATCCAATCCAGTCATATCGCAAATCAATGTTTGGAAAGCAAAGAGTGCTTCTAAACGTCCTTGTGAAATTTCAGGTTGGTATGGCGTGTAAGCGGTGTACCAAGCAGGATTTTCTAAAACATTTCGCAAGATAACTGCTGGGGTATGTGTTCCGTAATAACCGGTTCCGATTAGTGAGGTGAAGACTTTATTTCGAGATGCCATCTCTCTCAGTTCTGCAATAACTTCAACTTCAGTGCGGGCCGATGGAAGCAGATCCGCCAGTGCGTGTGTCATGGCGATACTGGAGGGAACTACTTGAGAAATAAAGTTTTCTAAACTCGGGTAGCCCAATTCCTTAAGCATTGTGGATTCTTGATCAATGGATGGTCCAATATGGCGGCGTTCGAAGGCGTCAAAAGTCATACAGGAAGTATGCCCGCTTTAAGCGCCTTTGAGTTTACGTCTCTGCGATAGTTCATCGTTACTTTGACCACTAACTACCGTGCCATTAATTTCACCTTGCAAAAGGGCGAGTGATCCCTCTACTTCATGCCATACCTTGCCTACTGCGATTCCAAAGACGCCTTGACCGCCCTGCAACAAGTCGATAATTTCATCGGGGCTGGCACATTCATAAATGGACGCGCCATCGCTCATAAGGGTGATGCGCTCAAGATCGGTCACTCCCCTTTCCCTCAGGTGATTGACCGCAGTACGGATATTCTGCAGAGAGACTCCTGCATCAAGTAAGCGCTTTACAATTTTCAAAACCAAAATATCTCGGAATCCATATAAGCGTTGACTTCCTGATCCCATTGCATTGCGGACGCTCGGTTCTACCAAACCAGTACGTGCCCAATAATCGAGCTGACGATATGTAATGCCCGCGGCCGAACAAGCAGTTGCACCGCGATAACCGATTTCATTCATATCGTGGTCAGGCGTGTGAGTGTCCATGCTATCCATGCGGGGTCGCTCCATTCTGCTGGGGAGGTCTCAAGGGTAGAAGCCATAGGAAGTAGATTCAACGACCGACACGATTAAAACCTCAAGTAGAGGTTAACGGTTGCGTCTGCGTCCTCGCAAGACTAGAAAGTACGCAGCGCCAATAATCAGGGATAAAGAAGCCGAGCCCAACTTGCCAAAACCCGTCATCGTTGGGGAGATGAGCAACCAGGCACCTAGTCCACAGTGGATGAACCCCATACCCGAACACGCTTGACGTAATCCTCGTTCTCCGGCAAAAGCAGCAACTAACGGAGCCAGAAGTGCCGGAATTAGAAGGACGAGACCAATGCATCGAACTAGCCAGGTGAATTGAGAATTCTCGAATTGGCTTGAAACACCTAGATACGTCAAAACCTTGATTGGCTGAACGATGAGAGCTGCGGCAATGAGAAAGATGATCGATGCATGTACGCGCAAGACCAAGGCAGCCCATTTTATTAACACGGTTCAACCAAGAAAATCTTCTGGGTTGATCTGATCCAAAAACTCCCTGAATCGTTCTACCTCTTCATTGGATTGCGAGGATGGATCATCGCCTTCTCCAGAAGGGATTTCTATGCCTGCTTCGTCAAGTAGTTGTTTTGAGGCGAAGATGCCTGCATCCGTTCGCAACGCAATCGCTATGGCATCAGATGGTCTGGCAGAAATGATCTTCTCGTTTGATTGTGCATCCGTAAGAACAAGATTCGAGTAGAACACTCCCTCTTGCAGGTGTGTCAGATGTACGGCGCTCACCGTTGAATCAAGCGACGAGAGTATTAACGAAATAAGGTCATGAGTTAGCGGTCGAGGTGGTTCCACTGCCTGTTGAGCAAAAGCAATGGACGTCGCCTCAACGGCTCCCACCCAAATGGGCAGGAATCGCGATCCATCTATTTCTTTTAACAAGACGATGGGTTGATTCGAGGGCATTTCGATACGCACCCCTACAACTTCCATGGGAATCATCATCTCAACGAAGGCGGTGAAGACCACCGCGCACAAGTGAGGCATGAAGTCGGACAGATAGGGATGCAATCTCTCTCTGAACTTCTTCGGCACGTGCTTTTGCTTCCGGGTTCTTCTGACGTGTCAAAGGAGTGATGACTTGTTCGATCAATCCTATTTCGCGGTCAGCTGCAGATTTAAACGAACGAAGATGTCTTGGTTCGATTCCAAATCCTGCTAATTCTGCAACAGCACGCGCGACTGCAAGGGCGTCGCCATCGTAATGGCGTCCTCGAGGGGCTATCAGACCATAGGACTCTAATTCAACAAGTTGCTCTTCAGAGATTGAACCAGATTTCAAAAGTTCCTCGCGAGAAAGGCGAAGATCGCTCTGCTCGCCGAAGCTCGCCGGTGCTAATTCTCCGTCAACTGTTGCAAGCCTAGGAGCCGGAGCTCCCCCTGCAATTTGCGCAGGCTGTAAACCGCGATCGAGGGCATCAAGATTCTCTTTGATCACGCGAAGGGGCAGGTAATGATCTCTCTGTGCAAGTAATACATAACGCAATCGTTCTAAATCTGTATTAGTAAATTTTCGGTAACCAGATGGAGTTCGTTGTGGCTCGATTAATCCTTCGGCTTCCAAGAAACGAATCTTGGAGATAGTTATATCCGAAAAATCGCCTCTCAATTTGCTGAGGACTTCGCCAATACTTAAATAGGCACGGGCTGGAACGCTCATCTATTTCCCTCCAAAGAAAAGCATATGGAATTTACCGATCTGTATTTCATCCGCTGTTTTTAAATTTATCTCTGTAATCGAATCATTGTTGACGTAGGTGCCATTAAGGCTTCCAGAATCCTTGAGAACATAGCTTCCTTGCGAAATCATCGCAATAGAAGCATGGTGGCGCGAAACTGTTACATCATCTAAGAAAATATCACTCTCTGGAGATCTTCCAATAGTGGCATCAGAATTAAGGAGAAAACGGGCTCCCCTGCTCGGACCTCTATGAATAATCAACATCGCATCATGTGGATTTCGATTGTTCAAAGTTTCTTGCTCTTCTTCAGTAAGAAGATTGAGAACATCAGAATGTATTTCTGTCTTGCCCGAGCCGACAACTGCTCGAACCCCTAGGTGAAGGGTGGTGGTGAGATCGAGATTCGCTTTCGCGTCTTCCATCACTCCCCCATCCTTACTATCAACTTGAGGCTGACACTAGAGATTCATGCGTCGAAGGTCAAGCCGTCAATTCAATGTATTGCGCTGCCGAAAGTAGGTCCGATGGCAATTGCGCAACGTCAATCTCGGCTATCCAGCCTTGCTCATAGGGATCTGAATTCAAGATTTCAGGAGTTGCGGTGAGTGCGGTATTGACAGCCACCACTGTTCCAGATATCGGTGCGAATATTTCGGAAACACTCTTAGTCGATTCAACTTCACCGCAGACACTTCCGGCAACAACCGCTTTGCCCATGTCAGGCAATTGCACATACACAATGTCACCGAGAGCGCTTTGCGCAAAATCAGTAATACCAATGCGATAACGATTGGCAGTATCTGTAGGAGCAACCCATTCATGCTCTTTTGTGTACTGCAAAGATTCTGGTGTTAATGACATGCATCCCCCTACGTTGTTCTGCGTGGTATGAAGTGAACTGTGTACAACAGGTTAAATACTACTTCGCGAGATTGATCTTGCGCCATCCCGTTCGGAAGTAATCAACCCCAGTGGCCAGATAGAGAGCTATTCCCCACACTGCAAAACTCCAACCGATGACAAAGGAAAGTGTCCCTAGCCACGAGTGTCCTTGTGCAAGTAGAAGAAAAGGAAATGCATAGAGCAGATTGAAGGTCGCAGCCTTGCCCATGTAGGTGACAGTAAAAGGAGGTATGCCAAAGTGATTCATGCGCAGTGTTAACACTCCAAGAATCAAATCGCGTCCAAAGAGAAGTAGGAGCATCCATAAGGGAATGACATCGCGGATTACCAAGGCGATGAGTGTTGCCGCTATATACAACCGATCAATAGCCGGATCAAGAAGTTCTCCCAATCGTGACTCTTGATTCCAGGCTCGCGCCAATTTTCCGTCAAAATAATCCGTCGCTCCCCCGACTGCCAAAACTGCAACAGCAGCGAAATCTGCATGGGGTCCGAGCGCTAAGTAGAGGAAGAGCGGAATACCTAAGCCTCTAACCATCGTTAAAGCGTTAGGAACTGTCAGTACTTTCGATGCCATATAAATCTACTCGCGCTCACGAACTCTGACTGCAACTTGCACAGGGGTTCCTGGAAAACCAAATTCTTCACGTAAGCGCCGCTCGATAAATCGTCGGTAGGAAGCTTCCAAGAAGCCCGTTGTGAAGATGACGAAACGCGGCGGAGAAATACCGGCTTGTGTGGCATACAAGATTTTTGGTTGCTTACCTCCGCGAACAGGAGGAGGCGTAGCTGCAATCATCGTGCCCAGGAATGAGTTGAGACGAC
The DNA here is from genome assembly GCA_007280125.1 of Streptomycetaceae bacterium. GTDB lineage: Bacteria > Actinomycetota > Actinomycetes > Nanopelagicales > Nanopelagicaceae > QYPT01. The sequence goes on from QYPT01000067.1 coordinate 5,539, forward strand.
TTGTAGGCACTCGCCTCTCCCAACTACTTAACGCTGTGCGAAGTGCCGGAGCTAGACGATCACGGTGCCAACCTGTTTTCGCTGCAAGGTTTACGCGTTGCGCCCATTCAACCTGATCAAGATGTCGATCTATTTCGCGATCCAATGCAATTTGACGATCTTCATCAACTAGATCCCATTTGTTCATAACGATGATGAGGGCCTTGCCAGCTTCTTCGGCCATGGTGATGATGCGAAGATCTTGTTCAGATATCGGAAGAGATGCATCTAGAACTACAACAGCAACTTCTGCGCGCTCTAGCGCCATTTGAGTACGCAACGTTGCGTAATAGTCGGTACCACTTGCCTGATTAGCTCTCTTGCGAATTCCTGCAGTGTCGATAAATCTCCAGATCGACCCACCGAGTTCAATTAATTCATCAACCGGGTCTCTCGTTGTTCCTGGAACATCATCCACTAGCGAACGATTTTGACCTGCAAGAATATTTAACAAACTTGATTTACCAACATTAGGTCGGCCAATAAGAGCTACCCGACGATAACCATCATGGATTTGCGCTCCACCAACTTCTGGAAGGACTTTTGTGATGCGATCCAATAGATCTCCACTGCCTCGCCCGTGCAATGCGGAAACGAAATTAGGCTCGCCCAATCCCAAATTCCATAATGTGTGGGCAAGTGCTTCTTCACGATCTCCATCGACTTTATTGGCAACCAAAATAATATGTTTCTTCATCTTGCGTAATTCTTGAACTAATACATCATCCTCATCCAGCGCCCCTACTTGAGCATCTACAACAAAGAGCAATACATCTGCTTCGGCCATCGCTAGCTCTGCACTTGCGCTTACGCCGATAGATATCCCGTCGGGTTTAGATTCCCATCCTCCGGTATCCATGACCATGAAATCGCGGCCATTCCAATTGCACTCATACGTTACGCGATCACGCGTAACGCCAGGAGTATCTTCAACAATCGCTTCGCGACGTCCAATAAATCGGTTAATAAGGGTAGATTTTCCAACATTTGGACGCCCAAGAATTGCCACAATCGGCATTCCTAGTAAACGTCTTTGCTTAAGAATCTCCCAAACCCGTTCTACCGTCTCTTCTAAATTTAATTCCGTGGAATCAATTTCGATGGCGTCAGAGGCCATTGCCAAAGGCGAAATCTTACGTGTGCTATCGATGTGATCGCGTTCTGCAAGAGCGTCTCCCACTTCAGCAACACGAGACACTTCCGCGCTCTGGGTTAGTTCAGCATCGCGCCTCTCAGCACGGGCTGCAAGATCTGCAGTCAGGAAAACTTTCAAAGCCGCATCCGGTACAACCACCGTGCCTATATCTCTACCTTCAACGACAATTCCACGCATTGCACTTGCAATTATTTTGTGTTGAAGTAGAAGTAACGCTTTGCGAACTTGAGGATAGGTACTCACTTCACTCACGCGAGCTGTTACTTCCTGCGAACGAATCTGATCGGTAATCTCGCGATCTCCAGCAAATATTTTCGGCTCACTCGGGTCGCTGTTGAATCTCAAGGGAGATTTCTTCAAACTAGCCACAATGTCATCGGGGTCTTTGAGGCCATCTCGTATCGCAAGCCACGTTATGCCGCGGTATAACGCGCCAGTATCTAGATAATTCCAACCAGCTCTACGGGCGATAACTTTCGCTGTACTAGATTTGCCTGCCCCACTCGGGCCATCAATTGCTACGACGATGCCCATGTGCTTAGTCTAGCCGTCTCACTGATCAACTCTTTTACAGCCCTTCTCGCACCGAATGAACATTCCAGCCTGCTTCAAGGAGATGCTGACTAAGTATTTTGGCATCATTAGGAGAAAGCGCCAATGTAATGAGTCCAGTGAACTGGCCCGGTGAATGTTCAATCACTAAATCTTCAATATTAACCTTCGCCTGCGCGCATTCATTGAAAAGAGCAGCCAACTGGCCTGCTTTATCTTCGATGACGATAGGCACATAATGATAATCGCGAGGCTTGCCTCCATGTTTGCCGGGGATCTTGGCTCTACCAGATGCGCCATCAGCTATAAAGGATTGGACATGCTCGGTATTGGAGAGATTGGCAATCAACCAATCAACGTCATTTCGCAGACCTTTGAGCAACGGAAGAATTTGATTCTGATTTGCGTGGATGATTTCGCCCCAGAGCGCTGGGTCAGATGCCGCAATGCGGGTCGTATCTCTCAGGCCTTGGCCGGCCACTGAAAACCAATCACTCTTGGCGCCATGGAGTTGCTTTGCCAATAGCGAAGAAGTGATTTGAGGGAGATGGGAAATAAGCGCGACCGCTTGGTCATGCTCCGGAGCGCTCATTTCAACGGCAATCGCCCCTGACAAGGCGATGAGTTCCAGAGCCCTGCTTATGCTCTCGCCAGAGGTCTCAGAAGTTGGGCAGTAAATCCAGGCTCGGCCCTCGAAAAGGTCAGCACGTGCTCCATGAGGTCCTCCTCTTTCGCGGCCAGCCATGGGATGGGTACCGCAAAATTGGCGAGCAATGGCAGGAAATTTCTCAATCTCCAGCAAAGATTTAGTCTTCGTACTAGCTATATCGATAAAGGTCGCTCCGGGATTTAGTGCATATTCACTCTCTATGACACCCATAAGGGCTGTGGCAGGTATCGCTAAGACCACAACCTCCGGTGAAGTGCTCAGGCCCTCATCGCCCACTAAAGCGTTCGCTAGAGCCAGGTGGTTAGCATCTACATCAACAAGCTCCACGCTTATATTGGAATTCTTTAGGGCCAGAGCAAGAGATGTTCCTAATAGGCCAGCTCCAACTATGCGTACGCTCTTCACTGAGCTAGATCTCGACGCAGCGCTACTGCGCCTTTTAGGTATATATGTACGATTTCATCAGACCTTTTGTCGGTTTCGCAATGCAACATCACTCGAATAACTCGAGGCAAGGCTCCAGTAACATCGATTTCGGAGGCACAAATCAAAGGTACCGATCCAAAGCCAATCTGGCGGGCTGCGGCAGCCGGAAAATCAGCGGTTAAATCAGGGGTCGCTGTAAAAATAACTGAAATGACATCCTCTGGCCTCAAAGCATTAACCGAGAGGATCTCACGTAAAAGCTCGATAACGCTCGATCCGATTTCAGAGGCCGAATCAACATCGACTTGAATCGCACCTCTAATGGCTCGTGTAGACATGAATAAATGATACTCCCCACGTAATCGTGATGCGCGAAATAACTAGATATTTATCGATATGTCTTTATAAGTTTATATTTCTTAGTAATTAAAAAGTCTTACGTACTTTCGCTTCTCGAAGCTGGCGAGATCAGAATTTCCAATATGTCGATAAATCTTTAATATCGCTGACTTCTAAGCACGTATTCGGAGTTTTTATGTCGATAAATCTATTTTGCTTTCTTTTGATTAAGTCGATAAATAGTTAAATAGTTTTTATCGTCTGAGCGTTAATATAGATAAATCGTTAAAGGTCTAAAGCTTTACGTAGATTTATTAGTTCTACCTCATTGAGGTCTCGCCAACGTCCCTCAAGAACATCTCCCAGCAAAATTGGACCAAAGCGCGTTCTGATCAGACGAAGTACGTCCACTCCGACCGCTTCCATCAATCGTCGAATAATGTGATACCTGCCCTCATGGATAGTTACTTCAATCCACGTTGGAGAAAGCTCTTTGAAATCCAAAACTCTTCCTAAACCATCTTCCAGTTCAATCCCCTTTTTCAAGTTCTTTTGGGCATCCCTGGGTAAAGTTCCGGCGTATTCAATGAGATAGGTCTTCTCTAAGCCATACGAAGGGTGCGTTGCTCGAAAGGTCATATCGCCATCATTGCTCAGGAGAATTAAGCCTTCAGAATCCTTATCAAGGCGACCTACATGGAACAAGCGCTCGGTTCGAACTGAGATGAAATCCGATAAGGAGGGACGTCCTTCTGGATCATACATGGTAGACACAACGCCGCGAGGTTTATGAAGCGCAAGGTAAGTCTTAGTCAAACTAGGGCGAATTGTCTCACCATCGACCATGACTTGAGAGGTTTTAGGGTCAAACTTTGATCCCATCTCTCGAACGACGTCACCATCAACCGAAACTCGACCTTCGTAAATGAGCTCGTCAGCGCCACGCCTGCTTGTGATACCAGCATCGGCGATAATTTTGTTTAAGCGTACAAGAGCCATGGATCCATCCTTGAGACTAAGAGCGACCTTAGCGCGAACGATGACAATTAAGCGTGAATTAGCCATTCTACCTCGAAATCGAGGCCTCTAAAACTCCTTTCTGAGGAGAAGGACGCCACAGGCAATTAATCTGTCAGGGAGCCCAGGATTTCATCGAGACGATCGAGGTCCGGAAGATATGGCGCCAAAGCTGGCAGATCTGTGAGCGCATTTAAGCCTAAACGCTCCAGGAAGTAGCTTGTCGTCTTGTACAAAATTGCACCACTCTCGTGCTCAATTCCGCTCTCCTCCACCAAGCCACGTGTGACGAGGGTTTTCATGACAGCTTCGACATTCACTCCGCGTATAGCCGAGACGCGCGCTCGTGAGACTGGTTGGCGGTAGGCAATAACGGCCAAGGTCTCTAAAGCAGCCTGAGTTAGCCGAGACTGTTGCCCATCGAGCACAAACCTCTCAACTGCAGAGCTAAATTCTGGACGACTATAGAAACGCCACCCGCCAGAGACTTTGCGTAGATGGAATCCATTGCTTTCATACCCCAAAGAGAGGCGCTCCAACGCCTCTATGATCTCATCCGTTGGTCGTTCAAGTACCTGAGCGAGGGTCAATTCAGTTACCGGTTCATCGACAACCATCAGGATAGCTTCGATTGAACTATCAAGTTCAGGATTAGACATTTGGAGTCTCCTCTGTATCTATAGGCACGACAGGTAGATCAAATTCTTCTCCAGCACTTACCTCGCCAGACTCGCTTCCCGTCCAACTAATCTGCAACTCCCCTAAAGCCACGACTTGATCAAAGCGCAGCGCGCCCTGTCGGTAGAGATCAAGGAGCGCCAAGAAGCGTGCTACGACAACAAGGGTGCTCTCTGCATCTGCTACGAGGTGGCGAAAGCTCATCGTCTTTGACTTGCGCAGGGATTCAACGACCCACCTAGCCTCCTCTGCCACGCTTACAAGGGGCATATGGAGGTGCTCTATGGCGACCGCAGGAGTGATTTTGGGCGTCAAGACGCGCTCGGCTATAGCTGCAAAACGCTCCGCCCCTACTCCGATCAGAACCTCAGGTAAAAGAGAGGCCAGTGAAGGATCCAGGGCAACTACGCGGGCAAAGATACGATCTTCTAAAGCGATACGGTCATGAAAGGTCGCAGCGATCTCTTTGAAGGCCCGGTATTGCAACAAGCGGGCAAAAAGCAGGTCTCGAGCTTCCAAGAGGGCAAGGTCGGTCTCATCTTCAACTTCCCCGCTGGGAAGCAGACGTGCTGCCTTGAGATCTAACAGAGTTGCTGCGACCACTAAGAACTCTGTCGCTTGATCCAACTTCCACCCTTCCCCCGAAGCCTCCAGGCCGCGGATGAAGGAGATAAATTCATCAGTTACCGCACTCAGTGCGACTTCGGTGATATCCATCCTGTGGCGAGAAATGAGCTGAAGTAGCAGGTCAAATGGGCCGTCAAAGTTATCAAGGTGGACAGAAAATGCTCCCGAAACTTCTGGCGCGTTGGTCTCTTCTGTAATTTCCACGTGCAAACCGTACTTCACAAATGAACCCTTGGCTTGCACTTGCGCTCAGAACCAGCTCATGCGTAGAGTCCGTCCATAAAGCGGCAGAGAGGCTTCTCGATTGAGCGTTAAATCGACATTTGATAGCGATGTGGCAACAACAGCCACCTTGCTCAAGCGTAAACCCAAAGAGTGGCCTATTCCAGCGCCTCTTTCTGACCACGGAAACGCAACGATTATTCCTATCGTCAATCAAAAAGGCGGCGTAGGCAAGACGACCACCACGATCAACTTAGGAGCTGCCTTGGCCGAACTTGGTCGACGCGTCCTACTTGTTGATTTCGATCCCCAAGGCGCCTTATCAGTGGGCTTAGGAGTGAACGCGCACGAACTTCGTCTCGAGGAAACCGTGTACCAAGTGCTGATGGATCCTCAATCAGACATTGAAAAGATAATTCTTAAAACATCGGTACCAGGAATGGATCTGCTTCCAGCCAACAAAGAATTGGCGACAGCAGAAGTAACGCTGGTCAATGAAATGGGACGTGAGAACTTCCTGAAACGTACATTGGAAAGCGTTAAAGATTATTACGATGTGATTTTGATTGATTGCCAACCAACTCTTGGCCTACTTACCCTTAACGCCCTCACTGCAGCTGATGGAGTAATCGTTCCATTGCAATGCGAGTTCTTTGCATTGCGCGGTTTTGCCCAATTGCAAGAGAACTTAGAGAAGGTTCGCTTGAATCTAAACCCGAATCTTAAGCTCATTGGTATTTTGGCAACAATGTATGACAAGAAGACTCTTCACAGTCGAGAAGTTCTTGAGCGCATATTAGAAGCGTTTCCTGAAAGCGTCTTTGAAACTGTCATTGCACAAACCGTACGTTTTCCAGAAACCACTGTCGCTGGAGAACCCATTACAACCTACGCAGGAAGTTCGGGTGGAGCTGCCTCTTATCGGCGTTTAGCTCGAGAACTAATAGCAATCGGAGGAACACGATGAGCCGCAGAGCAAGTTTGCCAGGCGCAGATGAACTATTTCGTTCAACGACACCAGCACTTAGCGCGGTAAGGGATTCTCTTCCGGATTCATCACCTTTGGCACCGGTATCTCACCAAGTTGCACCAGCTCCTTCCCAACCGAGTAAAAAGGGAGTGCGCACAACTTCGCGACGAAGAGTCACTAATGTTGAGAATTCCCCTTCTGGTCGCGAGAAGCACGATGAAAAAATTACCGTGTATCTCTCCCCAGAAGAATTATTCGATCTTGATCAAGCCAGATTGATGTTACGTGGTGATTTAGGATTAGCGGCAGACCGTGGACGAATTGTTCGTGAATCTATCGCCGTAATTATCGCCGATCTTCAAGCAAAAGGTGATCAAAGTATTCTTGCTCGCAGATTGCGCGGACATTAACTAATCTCTTGCTCGAGGGTGGGCCAAACTGTAGGTCTCACGTACTTTATCAATAGTTATCAACGTATAAATTTGAGTTGTAGTTACTGACGCGTGCCCAAGTAACTCCTGCACAACGTGAATATCTGCGCCACCATCCAGCAAATGTGTTGCATAAGAGTGTCTAAAAACATGCGGTGAAACATGTGAATCAATTCCTGCACTCTTGGCCGCATCTAGAACAATCTGCCACGCACTTTGTCGGCTTAGCCGTGTACCTCTTTGATTGAGGAAGAGAGCGCTCGTGGCCTTAGGCGATTTCTTAAGCAAATCCGGGCGAATTCGAGTCATGTAATCTGAAACTGCAGCACTGGCATATGAACCCAGAGGAACTATTCGCTCTTTACCTCCCTTGCCCCGAAGTTTTATAGTCTCGCTTTCAACCCCATCGCCCTGAAAACGATGAAGATCACCCACATCAACTCCGACTATTTCACTAACTCGTGCTCCGCTTCCGTAGAGCAATTCTAGAAGCGCCCGATCCCGCAATGTAATTGGATTTCCAGGGTGAAATGACGCATCTATCAAAGCCACTGTCTGCGAAATGGTAAGAGCCTTTGGCAAGCGTCGCATAACAGGGAATTTCTCAAGCTCTGTTGTGGGATCTATGTGAC
>QYPT01000020.1 GCA_007280125.1 Streptomycetaceae bacterium
ACCGACGCGGGGTGGAGCAGCTCGGTAGCTCGCTGGGCTCATAACCCAGAGGTCGTAGGTTCAAATCCTGCCCCCGCTACTTAAGGAAAAAGCCCTCTTAATTGAGGGCTTTTTTATTGCTCATTTGATTCTTATTTGACCCCAATTTAATCTTTACTTAATCCCTACTTAATGCGAAGTGAGTTTGTCACTACGAACAGGCTCGAAAACGCCATTGCACCTGCTGCATACATTGGTCGCAATTGGCCCAGAGCTGCAATAGGTAAACCAATAACGTTATAAAGGAAAGCCCAGGCAAGGTTTCCACGAATAACTCGAAGTGTCTTTGTAGAAAGTTTGAGAGCATCAATAACGCCACTGAGTGCTGGTTTCATTATTGTTATATCGGCAGTAGCCATCGCAGTATCAGTACCTGTGCCCATAGCAATACTTAAGTCGGCAGTAGCGAGTGCAGCGGCGTCATTGATTCCATCACCAACCATAAGTACACGATGGCCCTTGGCCTGAAGTGATTGAACATGTTCCACTTTATTTTGTGGTGATGCACTTGCAACGACATGATCTGGCGCAATGCCTACTTGTCCTGCAACGCTCAGCGCTACTTCTACTGAGTCACCTGTTACCAACCATGGATCTATGCCACGTGATTTAAAGTCAGCAATTGTTTGAACTGCATCTGGCTTTACTTCATCGCCAACTGCGAACATCGCCAGTGCAATACCGTCCCAAGCTAAGACTGAGACAGTAAGGCCAGTCCGCGTTGCGTCTTCAATGGCTGCTGCAAGTTCTGGATGAAATGGAGTCGTCGCATGCGCGACTGCGGCTGGGGATCCGATGACAACTACTGGGGAATGTGTGCCGAGGTTTACTCGTCCAGCTGCGCCCGCTCCAGGTGTTGCTGCAAATTCTGAAACACTCGTAGGCTTTATACCTTGGTTCCTAACATGTGAAGCAATGGCTGCGGCAACTGGATGTTCGCTCTGGTTTTCAATAGAGAGTGCAGAAGAGAGAATTGTTGCCTCTCTCAGAAGTTCTGAGTAACCACTGCCTAATGCTTTGCCGGCTTCAGGCAAAACAAGAGAGCGCAAGAGTGACATCGTTCCATTCGTTAATGTTCCTGTTTTATCCAAGACCACGGAATCGATCTTTCGTGCAACTTCCAACACACGTGGCTGACGGATAACGATGCCACGTTGAGCGCCTCTACCTGAAGCAACGAGCAGGGCGACCGGCGTTGCCAATCCAAGTGCGCATGGACAAGCTATAACAAGAACTGCAATTGCCGACGAAATTGATTGGGTTAGTGAGTGATCGGTGAACCGCCAACCAAAGTATGTACCAATCGAAATCAATGTAACTAACGGGACAAATACAGCTGCGATCTTGTCTGCAAGACGTTGAATCGGCGCTTTCGTTCCTTGAGCGCTAACAACCATTGAAGTTATTCTGGCTAATTCAGTATCTGAGCCAATTCGTGTGGCGCGAATAGTAATCCGGCCATTTTTGTTAAGCGAGGAGCCAATCACTGAAGATCCAATAGTGACATCGACAGGCATTGATTCTCCGGTGAGGAGTGAGTTATCAACCGCGCTCGTACCCGAAGTAACGGTGCCATCGGTTGCAAATCGTTCGCCTGGCTTAGCAATGAACTCATCGCCCACCATAAGGTGATCAATCGGGATGAGAACGCTTTCGCCATTTCGAAGCACGGTAACTTCTTTAGATCCAAGCGCCAATAGCGTTGAAAGTGCACTACTGGCCCGACGCTTTGCGCGCGATTCTAAGAAGCGCCCAGCGATAACAAAGGTAACAACCGTGGCGGCAACTTCAGAATACACATCACCATTGCCGGTGATGTTCGCGTAAATCGACCATCCAAATGCACTGAGAGATCCAAGGGTAATTAGCGTGTCCATAGTTGGGTGCGCGATATTGCGAATAGCCGCGCGATGAATTGGCCACGCAATGACAAGTACCACTGGAGCGCTTAGACCAATAACTAGCCAGGCTGTAGGTGAATATGTTGGATGCAGTATTTGAAAATTATCAAGTTGATTGAGAATCCATCGATCGATTGCATGATGCCAATGCATATTCATTGAAATAGCTAGAACTGGAATTGTAAACATCAGTGAAAAGAAAAGAGCTGTTGCAGATTTCTTACTATGGAGCGCTACTTGGCTCATGTCTGCAATAGGGATTGCTGAGTAGCCTGCAGACTTAACTGCATTTACGATTACTTTTGAACTCATTTCTGCAGGTGCCATTACATGAGCGGTTTCGGTTGCGAAGTTAACAGTTGCGCTTACGCCAGGTAGCGCGTTGAGAGTTCGCTCTATTGCTGAAACACATGCAGAGCAAGTCATTCCTTCAAGGGAATACGTTGAAGGTTCGAGTGCGACCTTGGTAGCGTCAGTTGCCATTGAGTTTTGCTATAACTTTCTGATGGAGTGTGCCATTGGAGGAGATTCCACTTTTATGTGTCGGTCCAGGTTCACCAGTGATAGATGTAAAGGAACCGCCTGCTTCTCGCACGATTATGTCTAACGCAGCCATATCCCACAGCGCAAGTGATGGTTCAATGGCAATATCTGCGGCGCCTTCGGCTACCAACATGTGTGACCAGAAATCTCCCATTCCTCGAGAGCGCCAACAAGCATCCATGATTGATCGAAATGCCGGAAGGCGTTCGTTAAATCCAATCAAATCCGAGTACATAAGCGATGCATCTTCTAGGTTGGAGACTTTAGAAACACCAATCTTACGAGGTGCCCCTGAATTAAATGAAACAAATGCGCCATCACCCTTGGATGCAAACCAGCGGCGCGTCAATGCAGGAGCACTAGCTACGCCCACTACAACTTCGCCATCATCGACCAGTGCGATGAGCGTGGCCCATGTTGGTACTCCACGCATGAAATTCTTTGTTCCATCGATGGGGTCAATAATCCAATGTCGCTTTTCCCCAGCCGATTCTTCACCAAATTCTTCACCGATGATTCCATCGTCTGGATGATTCCTTGCGATTAATTCGCGAATAGCCTTTTCGGTTGCCTTATCTGCATCGGTGACCGGAGTGTTATCTGGTTTCGTAGTCACAACGAGATCTTGTGATTGATAGCGACTCATTGATATCGAATCTGCGGCATCGGCTAGTTGCAGTGCAAGGGCCAAGTCTTGGGAGTAGGTGGACATTTGATTCGAATTCTAGTCCAGCTTGATATCAAGCAGGCTTCGTAAGCTATTAATACGCGCTTGCCTTTCGGGGATTTCCACTCCTTTTGGCGCGGCCCACGAGGTGAGTGCACATCCAATTTCAGTGTGTGAGCAATTGGGCATGCATTGCGCAATCACTTCACGAAGATCGCCAAAGGAAGCGATGATGCGATTAGGGTCGATATGGGCCAATCCAAACGCGCGAATTCCGGGTGTATCGATAATCCACCCATCACTCAGCTTTAAATGTGGAGAAAGAGGAAGTGCAATCGCACTCGATGAAGTGTGTCGGCCCCTACCTGTCACTTCATTGACTTCACCAATTACACGTTGTGCATGAGGTACAAGCGCATTAATTAGTGTGGACTTACCAACACCTGAGTGACCAACCAGAACTGATGTTTTGCCTTTGAGGAGTGCGTGCAAGCTGTCTAGGTTGTCCCCTTTTTTTCTAGAGATGATCGGAATATTTAGCAGTTCATATTCCTTCATGAAGGCGGGGAGTTCACTTAAATCCGTCTTAGTCACCAAAATAATCGGGGAGATACTTTCATGAAAGGCACTCACAAGAAAACGATCTATGAGGCCGCGACGAGGTTCAGGGTTTGAAGCGGCAACAACAATAATTAGTTGGTCAATGTTCGCAACGATAGTTCGTTCAACTTTCGCAGCATCATCAACAGTGCGGCTTAGTGAATTCTTTCGCTCTTGCACAATCACAATCCTGGCTAAGGAACCCACGGTGCCAGTGGTATCTCCAACAAGACCAACATGATCTCCAACGACTACGGACTTGGGACCAAGTTCGCGCGAACGCATTGCGGTGACAATGACGCCTTCGTCGGTAATACATGTTGTACGGCCGCGGTCGACTGTAGTTACAAGAGCGTGAATTGCGTTGGAGTGACTTGGGCGATCTTTGCTTCGTGGACGGGTACTTCGTGCTGGACGAATTCTGACATCTGATTCATCGAATTCACGCGCCATTAATTCACCATTTTACGCAAGAAGGCTCATCCAGAGGCCCGGAAAATCAGGCAACGTTTTCTTTGTTGTTTCGACATTCTCAACTTCCACACCCTGCACAACTAATCCTATTGTGGCACCTGCCGTAGCCAGGCGATGGTCATCGTATGTATGGAAAACTCCGCCATGCATTGCTGTCGGCGTGATGTGAAGGGATGTCTCATCTTCAACAACATTGCCACCTAAGGAATTAATTTCTCGAGTGAGAGCTGCCAAGCGATCTGTTTCGTGCAGACGCAAGTGACCGATGCCTCGAAGATGCGATGGTGAATCAGCAAGTGAGGCAAGTGCGGCAATTGCAGGAGTTAGTTCACCAACATCATGAAGGTCAATATCAATTCCATGAATCGCGCCCGTACTCGTGAGCGTTAGCCCCTGAGAGTCCATTGAAATCCCGGCACCCATTCTCGAAAGAATCGAGCGCAGGTGATCACCAGGTTGAGTGGTCGTTGCTGGCCAATCCGCAATAGTGACGCTCCCACCGCAAATCATTGCAATAGAGAGAAAAGGCGCTGCGTTTGATAAATCAGGCTCAATGACAAAATCGCGACCGTGTAAAGATGATGGATGTACTCGCCAAGTGTTTCGCTCACGATCAACATCAACTACTGCGCCGAAATCGCGCAACATGGCTACAGTCATTTCGATATGAGGCATAGAAGGTAATTGACCACCACTATGTCGAATCGTTATTCCATTGAGAGTTGATGGGCCGATGAGTAGGAGTGCCGAAAGGAATTGACTCGAAGCTGAAGCATCAACATCAATTTCTCCGCCGGGCAATGAACCAGTGCCATTGACCACCATCGGCAATGAATAGCGTTGTTCGTGATCGATTACAACGCCGAGCTCTTCGAGTGCGCGGATAACAGGGGCAATTGGTCGCTCGTACGCGCGAGCATCGCCATCAAATGAAATTGCACCTTTAGCTAATGCGGCAACGGGTGGGAGAAATCGCATGACAGTTCCTGCATTACCCACATCTACCAACGCTGGCCCCGTAAGGGCTCCTGGCGTTATGGTCCATGAATCATCAGATTCTTCAATGACTGTTCCCATTGCGACCAAACCACTTTTCATGAGTGCGCTATCTCGTGAAATAAGTGGTCGACGCAGAATGGATGGTGAATCAGCAAGTGCAGCAAGAACAAGGGCGCGATTGGTTACTGATTTGGAGCCAGGAATAGTAAGACTGGCGTTGACGGGGTTCTTCCCGCGAAAAGGTGCAGGCCAGATAGTGCCCTTTGCGGGCGCGCCTTCCCTTTCGAATGTCATTGCCTGAGCCTACCTTCTAGGCTCTGCTCTATGTGTGGGCGATATGCGCAATCCAAATCAATGGCCGAACTCGTAGAGGAGTTTGGCATCACTGGTGCGACGCTGGAATCACCATTGCCTGCAAACTGGAATATCGCTCCGACGCAAGAGATCTACATAGTCCGAGATACTCCCAAAGGCGCGCGTGAACTTGCAAGTGCATCTTGGGGATTAATTGGGCATTGGTACAAGGATGTTGCTCAAGCACGTGCTTCGCAATCACACGCGATCAATGCGCGTAGTGAGTCAGTATTTGAAAAACCAACATTCCGAGATTCATTTCGCAAGCGCCGTTGCTTGATTCCGGCAGATGGCTACTACGAATGGTCGACGGCATTGGGTCAATACCGACCAAAGCAGCCTTTCTATATTTCGAGTGCAGCGGGCACCTCCCTTTCTTTGGCAGGAATTTGGAGCGAATGGGTTTCTCCAACAGGGCAAGTTATTCAGAGCGCTTCGATCATTACTCGGGAGGCGGTAGGGATGCTCGTACCGATCCATAGTCGCATGCCGGTGATCATGCCCAGCGATAGGTGGAGTGCCTGGTTGGACCCTTCACGAAAAGAAATTGATGAATTGCGAGGTTTAATGGAATTTTCCGAACCCGCCCGTGGTTTAACTGCACATGCTGTCGCAGATACCGTTAATTCCACATCAAATAATGGCCCCTCTTTAACCCATGCCATCACGCTCGGTGAGCCCGAAACACTCTTCTAGGGGTAATCTTCATGATGATGACTGAAATTGATGTAGTCAAAGAAAGCGCCGAAGAACGCACTCTTCGGTTTGAGCGCGATGCCCTGGTGTTTACCAACCAGTTATACGCAGCCGCTCTTCGCTACACGAAGAATCCTGATGATGCTAAAGATTTAGTGCAAGACACCTACCTAAAAGCTTTCTCTTCCTTCCATCAATTTGAGCCAGGAACAAATCTAAAAGCATGGTTGTATCGAGTTTTAACTACGACATTTATTAATTCATATCGCAAAGGACAACGCCAACCTCAAATCGCAAATACAGAAATTGAAGATTGGCAGTTGGCTGCATCCGCTTCGCACACAAGTGATCAAGGAAAATCTGCAGAGATCGAAGCGCTAGAAAATATGCCAGACAGCGATGTAAAGCGCGCACTGGCCGAAATACCTGAAGAGTTTCGCATCGCCGTGTACCTAGCTGATGTTGAAGGATTTGCATATAAAGAAATCGCGGAAATAGTTGGAGTTCCAACCGGGACGATCATGTCTCGCCTTCATCGAGGACGCAAAGCTTTACGTATTCTTTTGGCGGATTATGCCAAAGAACGTGGGTACGGCAAGGAGGTAACGCCATGAGTTGCGGAGAAGCACATGCAACACCATGCGTAGAAGTACTAGGTGCAGTTGTATTTCTAATCGACGGCGAAATACAAGAGGTTTCAAAAGTTCGCGACATTGAAACGCATTTGGCCGAGTGCCCTCCATGTCGCTCCGAGATGGATCACGAACGTAAGATGCATCAGATGTTGCACGAAGTTTTGACACGTTCTTGTTGCGAAACTGCACCTCCTGAATTTCATCAACAATTGGCAATGCAACTTGCGGCGATGCAGAATCAGGGCTCTGAAATTCTTACCGAATTCACGATGACCGAAATTTCTATTCAGATTGACGAGTTTGGATCGATAGAACATCGAGAGATCACTATTGAAACAACGCAGGAATTTCGCTTTCCAACAGAAGACTAAGTATGAAAAGTGATGAGATTGTTGGCGCGGTCGGATTTTCCGTTATGGCAATTAGGCCAGGTGACAGCGCACTAGCAATGGGGTTGGGTGACTTACCGATTGCTGCCACATCTCATTTCCTCAATCTCATGGAAAGTGCTGCGCTAACAGTTATAAATGATCATCTTGAACCTGGTGAGACCACTCGACTTATTTCAATGGAGTTAGAGGTTTTTGATGCTGTTTCAATTGGCTCTGAAATTCGAGCAGCAGCGCGATGCACGCAGGTACTTGGTAAGGAAATCTTTATAGATTGCGATATTTACAACGGAGAGCGCCACGTAGCGACTGCGAAAATGAAAAGAGCGACAGTGGAGCGAGTATCTTTCCTCGCACGCACTGCCGCTCAATCAATTGTTGAACAGTTGCCGCAAAACTAATTACTTCTTAGTTGCCCAGAAGATTTCTGCGATTTCATCGATCTTGCCAAGCAACTTATCTGCAACTGCAACATCATTAGTGCCTTTTGTTCCAGCAGCACCAGCAAGCTTTGTTGCATCGTTGAAAAGAGCGTGAAGTGTTGGGTGAGCTTCGAAATGGTTTGGCTTGAAGTAATCAGTCCATAGAACCCATAGGTGCTCTTTGACCATGTTTGAACGGTCTTCTTTGATTGCAACTGCACGTGCTTTGAAATCTGGGTCAGAGCTGGCTGCGTACTTTTCCATGCAAGCCTTCACTGATTGCGCCTCAATCTTTGCCTGGGCTGGATCGTAAATGCCACATGGAAGATCACAGTGAGCGTGAACGGTTATTTTCGGGCTAAACATATTTCTCTCCTCTTAGTTACTTAGTAAGTGGTGTACTAAACCTTACAGATGCGAGACTACAGCCCATGACCAGCTCTCACATCTTTAGAAGCATCTGGCGCCTAGGAACGGTGGCCGTTGCGGGGGATTCAATGGCTCCGACCTACAACAATGGAGATTGGCTGGTTGTCCGGTGGGGTGGGACTTTCGCTGTTGGGCAAATCCTGGTTATTGAACGGGAGGACCGTCCGGGCTTCTACCTTATTAAAAGGCTCAAAGTAATTGAAAACGGTAGGTATTGGGTCGAAGGTGACAACAAACTATCTAGTACAGACTCGCGCCAATGGGGAACCATTAGTCGTAATGAAATTCTTGGCCGCGTGCTCTTTCGTTATCGCAAGGCGCGTAACAACTCTGATTAATACACTTCTCCAATGAAGAAGGTCCTTGCATATCTCAACGCTGCGCACCTTGGACCAACTGCGCTTGTTACTGTCGTTTCATTTTTGTTGGCCGTAAAAGTGTGGTGGGAGGGACCTGCCTACATCATTGCGTTCGGTGTTTTTCTTGGACAGTTACTTGTTGGTTGGAGTAATGACTTGCATGATTTCCAAGACGATCAACGCCACAGCCGTGTATCAAAACCACTGGTAGCCGGAACTATCACTTTTTCCCAATTACATCGGACGCTCTTTAGGATTTTGCCATTAGCAATCCT
This sequence comes from Streptomycetaceae bacterium, assembly GCA_007280125.1. Lineage (GTDB taxonomy): Bacteria > Actinomycetota > Actinomycetes > Nanopelagicales > Nanopelagicaceae > QYPT01. The sequence goes on from QYPT01000020.1 coordinate 8,783, forward strand.
TGTAAATATCTTTGGCCCATTGGGGATTAAAGGCGGGCTGGTGTATCTCTTTGGTATTGGTTGCGGAATTGCATACAACTTCTATTTCAAATACACGGCCCTGTCGCCACTCCCGTACGC
>QYPT01000084.1 GCA_007280125.1 Streptomycetaceae bacterium
AGTAGTTTGGCTGTTGCAAGACCTGTTGCACCGCAGCCAAGTAGGCCCCACGTAAGCCCCGATAGTTCGCGGCCAGGAGTGCGCACCCATCCACCTGCGCGAGTTGCACCATCATGGCCTGCAATATTGCGAAGTAAGGAAAGTGCTAAACCAAGAGTTAGTTCGCCCACGCTGATGGCGTTGGCACCGAGAGCTGCAACTACAACAACCCCTGCGGCATCTGCAGCCTTAATATCTATATTGTCTAATCCGACACCTGCACGGGCAATTACTTTCAGATGAGGGGCTGCTGCAATAACTTCAGCCGTTACCTTCGTGCGGTTGCGAACTACTAGCGCCGTTGCATCTTTAATCGAGGATTTAAGTTTTTCAGGGTTACTCCATAACTCATCATCGCGAAGAAGTGGAAAACTCCCCTCCAGTTTTTGGAAGGGAGTCCCCCATACATCTTCAGAGAAGAGAATCATTAGGCCGAGATATATAGTTTAGTAAACGTAAACTCACGATGGCCCATGACTTCTGCAGTACACAAGCGACCGTTTACAGTCTTATAGATAACATCCATCATCATGTCGCCGGCTTTAGTTAAGTCATACTCGTAACGAAGTAGGCCAGAGACATCTAGATCCATGTGCTCCTTCATTGAGTTTGCCGTCTTAATATTCGCAGTCAACTTCAATACAGGAATAATTGGATTACCAATTACATTGCCCTGACCAGTTGGGAATAAGTGAATGACAGCACCTGCTGCGGCCATGAGTGTTACACACTCAGCGGCGGCAGAGGATGAGTCCATAAAGTAGAGACCCTTCTTCTTTGGATCTGGCTCTTGCGCAGGCTTTAGAACACCGACCACTGGAACCGATCCAGTTTTAGCGATATTGCCCAGGGCTTTTTCCTCAATAGTTGTTAGCCCGCCAGCGATATTGCCCTGTGTTGGCTGTGAGCCAAGAAGGTTTGCACCCGTTGCTTCGATGACTTTGATGTAGTTCTCATAAGTGAGATTAAACAGATCTCGGCATGCATCATCGATGCAGCGCTCAGCAATTAAATGCTCGCCACCTGTTAGCTCTGATGTCTCACCAAAGAACACGGTGCCACCTGCTGCTACCCAACGATCAACTGCCTGCGATGTCGTTGGACATGATCCAAGACCAGATGTTGTATCTGATTCGCCGCACTTAATCGACATAATCATCTCACCCATCTCAGTGGCTTCTCGCTCTAGCGCTGATGCATCCTGTAAGAACATCGCTGCAACGCGACTCGCTTCGGCAATAACCTGTAAATCACCCTTACCCTCAATTGAAAATGCAGCGACTGGCTTTCCAGTAGCTGCGATTCCATCGGCGACTTTCTGTGTCCACTTTGGTTCGATACCAATCACAACAACTGCGGCGACATTTGCATTCTTACCTGTACCGATGAGTGTCTGGAATGTCAGTGCTAAATCCTCGCCAAACTGCAAGCGACCAAATGCATGGGGTAGAGCCAATGTGCCTGGGATGACCTTTGCAACGGCCTCTGCCGCTGCATTAGAAAGATCATCGAGCGGCAAGATAATGACGTGATTACGGATACCCATCGTGCCGTTTTCACGGCGATATCCCATTAAGCGCGGCTTGCTTCCCATCGGTAACTCCTCATGTTGTGTGTGTGAATGTAATCGCCTTTTTTGATGGCAGCTGATGCAAGTCCGACCTTGATGCCGTACTTAATAATTGCATCGCCCTCGGCTAAATCGGTGAGTGCAAATTTGTGACCGAGCGGAATTGCGTGATTTAACTGCGCATCGCTCTCGGTTCCCTCCTTCACGGACCTGCCGTGGAGTGTTCCGGGTTGCAGATCCATCATTGCAACGGCGACATTGTCACCATCGTGGTGGAGTAAGAACTGGGGTGGAGTAATTGCCATAACGAGCGCTGCCTTTCTCGCTTAAACAAGGTAGTGGTCTGACCTCTTGCCAGATTCTAAGTCAGACAAGCGCGTTACGTCTACCCCCCTGCCTAAATTTGGGCCAGTGGTCTAACCTGTAACCATGGGCAACGAGCTGAGATACGGCATTATCGGGGCTGGCAGCATGGGCCGTGAGCATATTGAGAACATCAAGGTCATGGGCGGGGCGCTCGTCACCGCTATCAGCGACCCCCATATGCCATCTCAAGAAGCGGCCCTTGCCATAGCGCCAGGTGCAAAGCTTTTCACCGATCACCAGGCTCTACTGGATTCAGGGTTAGTCGATGCCATCATTATCGCTTCGCCCAATGACACACACACAGCTGTTTTAAAAGATGCCCTTGCAACTGATTTAGCGGTCTTTGTTGAGAAGCCCCTTGCAACAACTATTGAGGATTTGAAATCGATTCTTGCTTGGGATGAAAAACGAAGTGGGCTGACATGGATGGGTTTGGAATATCGATTCATGCCGCCGGTTGCTGAAGCTATCGCTCGTGCACAAGAAGGAGAAGCCGGAAAAATTCATCAGGTATCAATCCGCGAACATCGCGAACCTTTTTATCCAAAGGTAGATAACTGGAATCGATTTGTAGATCGCACAGGCGGAACATTGGTTGAAAAGTGTTGTCACTACTTTAATTTGATGGACATAGTTGTAGGCGCACAACCAATCCGTGTTTTTGCTTCAGGTGGGCAAAGTGTTAATCACTTGGATGAAAAGTACGATGGTAAACAAGCAAACATGCTTGATAATGCATATGTTGTTCTGGAGTATGCAAATGGTGCACGTGGAATGTTAGATCTCTGCATGTTTGGTGAAGGCTCTTTCGATAAGGAGATTCTAACAATCGTTGGAGATGAAGGAAAGATTGAATCCTTCCTACCTTCGCAAGTTATCCGTACTTCTCGTCGTGAATCTATTGGAAAGCTTTCTAGTTGGAAAACTGGAGCAACCCGTTCTCTTGGAAGTGAGCAAAAGATTGTTCATAACTTTGATGTTAAATATATGGGACATCATTACGGTGCTTCATATATCGAACACACAAAGTTCCGTGATGCAATTCTTAACTCAACACCACCAGAAGTTACATTAAAAGATGGTGTCACAAGTGTTGTTACTGGTCTTGCTGCTCATAAGAGCATTAATGAGGGCCGGGTCGTTGAAATTCAGGAGCTTTGGGGTTAGTGCACACCATCATTCTCGATACCGATATTGGTAGCGATGTAGATGATGCTTTAGCTCTGGCCATGTTGCTGGGCTGTGATTCGATTAATTTATTAGGGATTACCACTGTCTATGGTGATACAAGACTTCGAGCTCAAATAGCACAGCACCTATGTCACATAGCTGGCAGAACAATTCTAATGTTTCCAGGTATTCAGACTCCATTATCTGGTCGTGAAGTGTGGATGTCAGGATCTGAAGGAAAAGATTTTTTGCATTTAAGTAACTATCAGATAGAAGCTAAGTCCGCGGTAGAGTTTTTGATTGAAACAGTAAATAACGCTCCAGGGCAGATAGAGATTTTGGCAATAGGACCGCTAACAAATATAGCAACAGCTATTCAACAATCACTAGATTTTAGCCACAAACTAAATCACCTTTGGATTATGGGTGGAGACTTCACGGAATCAAAGGTTGAACACAACTTCAAATGTGATGTAACGGCAGCTAAAGTTGTCATGGAATCAAGTATTCCAATTACTATTTTGGATTTACCTTCATCACAAAAGACGATTATTGAGAGTAACGAGATAGACGAGATTAAGAGCTCTGGGAGACTTGGAGATTTTCTCTACTCTGAAATTATGAATTGGATCCAGCCTCGTCAGCAAGATTGGACAACCCCTCATGACCCCATTGCATCTCTTGCAATTATTCAGCCTGAACTCTTTGAGTTTTCCGCTAAAGGATCTGTCACTATCGCCGAAAACGGCATGAGCACCTGGAAAATCTCTCCTTATGGAAATGTTCAGAAGATGACGCCTTCAAGGCCTGTGGAGGCAGTTCAGGCAATGATCTCCTTGATTGCAAAGGTTAAATAACTACCAACTCGTCCAAGGCTTAGCGTGTCTATCAACTATCTCGGCCAACTGTTCTAGGCGCGGAATCGATACTTCTCGAAGCGCCTTTGGGATATCCGGGGCTCCAACTATGTCTGCCCAGACCGCGCGGCCGGCTAAGAATCCAGATGCCCCGCCTATTGCGCAGGCTTTGACTGCATCCTTAAAGAAAGGCTGCTTAACGCCATTAGATAAAACTACCCAGGGAGATCCAATCGCCTCAGAGATGCGTTCTGCATTTTTTGTAATGAGATTTAAATCGCCTTCGCCATGGAAGGGAACCTCTGCCTTATATAAATCTGGCTTCCATGTCGCTGCCTCGCGTGCGGCGATGATCAACTCTTCTTCGCGATTAAAACTCTTTGATGTATCAGTGGGTGGCTTAACAATAATTTCAATAATTGAAGGTAGCCCTGAAATCTTACAGAGTTTATTGAAATCCTCTACGAGTTGTGCACGCGCATCCGGTGACTCATCGTTGCGCCACAAAATAAGAAACTTCAATCCAACACTTCCAATGTCGCGCATGCGAATAGGGTCAACATCTAGATCAATAGCGGTATCAGTTGCAGCTCCCCCAGGTGGGCCTACTAATAAATCGGCGGCTGCAATTAATCCGCATGAGCCTTTAAGTGCCCTCTGATCGATAATTGCATCGATGCCGAACTCTTGATCGACGAGTAGGGCCGAGGCATATGGTGATAATTCGCGAGCGACATCGACTTTAAATTGAGTTAATTGTGTATCTGTAACAGGGGTAGATTGATGAGGCGCAAACATGCCACGCAATGCTTCGCGTTGGTCAACTGCAACCATAGCAAGGGCTCCTGAGGCTCTGGCTAACTTAGTTAGTGGCGCTCTCATTTGTTGGCTTCCAGATATGCATTGAGTTCAGATGTTGTTGGAATCATTGATTGGCCATCAAGACCACGGCATGAAAGTGCGGCCACTGCATTTGCTCGTTTCAAAGCATCCTGTAACCCATAGCCCTGAATAATTTGAGCAACCAGTGCCCCATGGAATACATCGCCAGCACCCAGAGTGCTTACTACTTCTACTGAAAATCCAGAGGAGTTAACTAGGCCGCTCTGGGCTGAAAATCCCATACTTCCCTTAGCTCCCTGGGTAGCTACAACTATATTTTTTCCTGCCACAGCATCTCTTTCGAGAGCTATTTCTAGATTGGTAGTTGGGTGACGAAGCGCCATCTGACGATCGGTTGGTACAAAGAGATCAACCTTTGATGCATCGAATTTCTCAACGTTATACCCGGCATCAAATGAAATGAGTGGGCCTTTGCCTCTAATGAAACCCGCACCAGTGATCTGTTCAATTCCAACGTGATCAACATGTATCCACTGTGCCTGTCGTATCAACTCTTGTGCTGAGTTATTAAGCGCCTCCTGTTTTACCGGCTGGCGGGTGCTCATTGCTCGCGAGTTATAAGCAAGTGATGCCACGATAACACTTCCAGATGTTGGACTTGAACCAACAGAAATACCAGTTGTATCTACACCTTCTCTTGCAAATATCTTCATCACTTGTGCACCATCAGCATCATCGCCAATTGTTCCAACAATCGCACTTCGTACTCCTAGGCGGCTGAGTGCAACTGCAGCAACAGCTGCTGGCCCACCGCCAGAGCGTGAGATTTCTTTGGCTATAACCCGTTCATCTTCATCGGGATAGACATCGACTAGTGCAATGGTGTCCATTGTTATTACACCAACACAGACAACTTGAATACTGCTCAACGCTTATTCTTTTCCTTGGCATCGGCTAAAGCAACGGCTCGCGCACCTGTGATGTGTTGAAGCGTTAACTTTGATGCGAGCTCACCATTTCCAGATTCAATCGCCTCTAGAATTGCATGATGCTCTTTTTTTGAAACATCTGAACGCCCAGGAAGTCTAAGCGTTGTCTGCATCGACATCCGCATAACATCCTGCAAAACATTGAGCGTCTGATTAATGAAACGATTACCCACAATTCCAACGATTGTTAAGTGAAACTTTGCATCTAAAATCTGCAGTTGATCAAAATCAATAGGAGCAGTAGATGTAACTGTCTCTATCTGATTAAGTGTTGCCCGAAGTTGGCGTATATCCTCTTTACTCGCCTTACTTGCCGCCCATTTAGATGCTGGGACCTCTAAAACTTCACGTGCATCAAATAACTCATTTAATCCATGAGTGGTTGCCATCATGGATGCACGCAGCTCTTGAGCAACGATTGGCTCCTGAACAAAGGTGCCTTGTCCATGCTTGATATGCACCAAGCCTTGGGCTTGGAGAATATGTAATGCCTCGCGCAACGAGGGTCTGCTTACTTCTAATAGATCTGCCAGTGCTCGTTCAGGTGGAAGGCGATCGCCAGGATTCAACT
>QYPT01000117.1 GCA_007280125.1 Streptomycetaceae bacterium
GTTAAGCCTCTCAGCGTCGATGGTACTGCACGGGTGACCTTGTGGGAGAGTAGAACGTTGCCGAACATCCTTTATAGAGAAGGGGCACTTTTAACTAAGTGCCCCTTCTCTTTTTTAATCATATAGTGTCGTTTTATTGAAGTGATAAGCGAAAGTGTTTAAGAATTCCAGGGATGTGGAGATTCAATAGTGGAAAGACCGCCAAGCCGATCGAGTAACTCGCGTCCACCTTCTAGTTCTGGCTCTGGACGCCCATCATCGCGTCCCGATTCAAGAAACAACTCTGAGCGTCCGCGTTCTGATCGACCCGACTCACGTTCTAGCAGCGATCGTCCGCGTTCTGATCGACCCGACTCACGTTCTAGCAGCGATCGTCTGCGTTCTGATCGACCTGATTCTCGAAATAGTTCTGAACGTCCCCGTACTGGTGGGCGTCCAATCACGCCGCGCACACCAATGGGTCGCGCGGGTGATCCCACACGTTTTCGTCAACGAATTGTTGAACCTCTCATTCCCGATGAAGTTACTGGCGAGGAATTGGAAAAAACTGCACGTGCCGAACTTCTTTCCTTGTCAGCTGATAATGCGAAAGTAGTCGCACGACATTTAGTCTGCGTAAATATATTTATTGATTCTGATCCTCAACGAGCTCATCTACATGGCATGGCTGCAGCGCATCATGCAGGCCGCTTAGCGATAGCCCGTGAGAGTGCTGGGTATGCCGCCTATAGAGCGGGTAAATACGAGATTGCTTTGCGCGAACTACGAGCCGCGCACCGCATCTCTGGAGATGTATCCATGTGGCCCGTAATGGCCGATTGCGAACGAGGACTTAATAGACCTCAGAAGGCTTTAGAAATGGCTGGGTCACCAGAAGTTTCCAAGCTGGAGAAACCTCAAGAGATTGAGATGCGCATTGTTGCAGCAGGTGCCCGTCGCGACCTGAATGAGATAGATGCTGCGGTTATTACTTTGACCTGTAAGGATTTAAAGACTGAAAATGCAGAGTGGTCCGTGCGTCTGCGTTATGCCTATGCAGACGCGTTGGCTGCAGCTGGTCGCAAGAAGGAAGCACGGGAATGGTTTGAAAAATGTGCCCAATTGGATGTTGATGAAACTACAGACGCTCTGGAGCGAGTCGAATCCCTTTAATTGCGGCGCTAATGTTTAGTTGTTGATAAAGGCGAAGTATTGTCAGTGCATTGGAAGACCCTTATAGGAATCGACGTTCATCGTCGTTTTCATAGCGGAGGTTTACAATGCCAGTTAAGCAAGCATCATCAAGGTCGCCAAAAGAATCAAACGATCTTTTAGAAGATTATTCAAATAATGCAGTGCAGTTGTGTGGAAAGGTTTCTGGAGCGCCGGCCGAAAAAGAATTGCCGAGCGGAGATAAAGTTGTTGAGTTTAGGATCGTAATAGGACGTGCCAGTAGGGACGGCGTCGATACCATTGATATTGCCGCATGGAGTTCCAAGACCAGGCGCAGTGCCATGACGCTAAAACCAGGTCAATGGGTTGAAATTGAAGGCCAGATACATCGTCGTTTCTGGCAATCTCCCAATGGGTTAGCCAGTAGATGGCAAGTGGAATCCGAGATAATCACTAAGATTTAGGCAAGAGACTGCTATTTTTGGGCAGGAGATGAAAGATTGAGGAGCGATGGCTAACGACTTTTTAAGTTCGCTAAAGGTTTATTTGTCGAAGGTGACAGATGGCGAAAAGACGCCTGCTGAAGTTGCATCCGCCCTTAATACATGGGTTCGCGACAGTAGTGAAAGCATCAAAATTAAGGTTGAAGAAGAGGTAGAAAGCGCCGTCAAAAGGATGGGTTTTGTAAAACAAGAAGAGTTTGATCAACTCAAGAGTGAAGTAGCCAAACTTAGAAACTCTGCCAAGAAAGCACCTGCCAAGAAAGCACCTGCCAAGAAAGCTGCGAAAAAATGACAGTTGAACACTCCGTAGAGGGAGAAAGTTTCGTAGAGCAAGTCAAAGATGAATTGGCTCGCATTGATCACTTACCAGTCAATGAACATGCTGAAGCTTTCGAAGGCGTGCACCAGAATTTAGAAAAAGCCTTATCTACAATCGATGGCCTATAAGAATCTGCTATGAAAACTCGCCTAGATGCTGAACTTGTACGTCGTGGTTTAGCTAGGTCTCGAGATCATGCGGCAGACCTCATTGAGTCTCGATCGGTGTTAGTGACTGGCATACCCGCTTCAAAACCTGCCACACAAGTTGATGCAGAAACGTCAATCGTGTTGCAGGGAGATCGAGACGATTTTGTATCTCGAGGAGGACATAAGTTGGCAGGGGCCCTTGATGTTTTCACGGAAATCGTAGTTGCAGGCAAGAGGTGTCTCGATGCTGGCGCGTCCACTGGTGGTTTTACAGATGTATTGCTACGCCGTGACGCAGCAGCGGTTGTTGCAGTCGATGTTGGTTATGGACAATTGGCATGGGGTCTGCGACAAGATCCGCGTGTAACGATTCTGGATCGAACCAATATTCGACATTTAACTGGAGAGATGATCGGCGAACCTATTGATTTAGTAGTCGCCGATTTGAGTTTTATTTCACTCACTCTTGTGTTGCCGGCATTGGCGGCAGTGTCAAAGCCCAATGCTGATTTTGTTTTGATGGTTAAGCCACAGTTTGAAGTAGGGCGAGAGAAACTAGGTGCTGGCGGCGTTGTGCGCGACCCTGCACTGCGAAAAGCGGCAGTCATAGAAGTCGCCGAATCTGCCTACGATGTCGGATTAGGAACCTTGGGAATCGCAGCTAGCCCACTTCCGGGTCCGGCAGGAAATGTTGAGTATTTCCTATGGCTACGTCGAGGAGCAGGCGAAATAGATGTAGCGGCTTTAGATCGCGCAATTGAATTAGGCCCGCAATGAGTCTTCAGCGCTCAGTTCTGCTCGTAGTTAATTCATCCCGGGAGAATGCGCAAATAGCAGCACAGGAATTAGCGAAGATATTTTCGGATTCAAATTTTCTTGTATTGACCAATACAGAATCGGAACTCTCGCACACGGCCATGGCCGATCCCACGTCATTGCGAGATTGTGAGATCGCCATTGTTTTAGGCGGAGATGGAACAATGTTGCGGGGCGCTGAAGCAGTACGTGGCATGAAGATTGCATTACTGGGCGTCAATTTAGGTCATGTCGGGTTTTTAGCCGAAGTAGAGAAACCTTCGATGCGTGAGATCGCTGATGCGGTTATCAATAAGACTTATCTCTTTGATGAACGCATGGTTCTTTCATATTCGGTAGAACGCAGCGGCAAGCAGGTTGCCCAAGGCTGGGCTCTCAATGAAGTGACTATTGAACGCGAGAGCACGACAATGGTTCAGCTCTTTGTTCAGATAGATCGACGTCCGCTCTCACGTTGGGGGTGTGACGGCTTAATTTGCTCAACTCCAACCGGGTCTACCGCCTATGCATTCTCTGCAGGGGGACCCGTTGTCTGGCCTGAAGTTGAAGCACTGGTCTTATTGCCGATTTCAGCTCACGCGCTTTTTTCCAGGCCGATGGTTGTCTCGCCTCAATCTGAAATCGTTGTCGACGTTGAATCAGCCGATGCCTCGTTACTCGGCGATTCCTTACGTAAATTTGCTTTGCAACAGGGTGACAGGGTAACGATCAAGAAAGATTCGCATACAGTTCTTCTTGCTCATCTCAATGAGTCCCTATTTAGCGATCGGTTAGTGGCGAAATTTAAGTTACCCGTAGAGGGATGGCGCGGTGAGTGAACGTACCCAACTAGAAGAGATATCTATAAAGGGTATTGGTGTTATTGAAGAAGCAACTATTAATTTTTCTCCTGGATTCACTGTTCTTACAGGTGAAACAGGAGCAGGCAAAACTATGATCCTCACGGCGCTAGCACTGGTTTTGGGCGGCAAAAGCGATGCATCATTGGTTCGGCAAGGCAAAGAACGGTTAATAGCAACTGCGAGTTTTTCAATTACACCTGACCTAACTAGCGAACTCAATGACCTTGGCGCAGATGTTGAAGAAGGTTCTTTGATCCTTACTCGGACTGTTACAAATGTGGGGAAAAGTAAGTCTTCAGCAGGTGGCGTGAGCGTTCCCGTCGGTACCCTCGGCGAAATTGGCGAGAGACTTATCGAAGTTCACGCCCAAGCAGCGAGTATGTCAATCACTAAATCCATCAAACAAAGAGAAATATTGGATCGCTTCGCAGGAGCACCCATTGCAAGCTCCTTGAGTTCCTATAAAGAGAGTTTTGACACTGTTCACGATTTGAGAAACCGTATTGCTGCCCTTGCTGCAAGCGTTGCAGATCGAGATGCCGAGGTATCCAGGCTAAAAGAGTTTGCAGATGCTTTTGCTAAACTTAAAATTGTCTTAGGTGAACATTCAGCCCTGGTCAATGACATTGAACGCTTGGGTTCAGTTGAAGACCTCCGTGAAGGCGCCTCTGTCGCTCAGGTGTTGTTTACTGATGAAGAGAAGGGAATTGTGACCGCTCTCGGACAAGTCCGTCGAGCCCTTGAAGCAATCGCTTCAAAAGACTTAGCCATTGCACAGATTGCCGAAAGTGTTACAGAGGCCTTCTACCTCATTGAGGAGGCATCGATTTCAGTCAGCGCGTATTTAGAGGATCTAGAAGCCGATCCCGTTCGATTGGATTCTGCGCAAAATCGCCGATCAGAGATTGTGAGCTTTATCAAACGTTTTGGGAAAGCCGGAGATCCCGACGAACAGATTGCACAATTGATAGCTCGAAACAGCATTGTACGAGACTCAATCAGCGATCTAGTTGGGGGAGATGATCGACTTTCAGCAATGAAAGCAGAGTTCGACATTGCTATGAAAGAATTAAAAAAAAGAGCTCAGTTATTATCGCAAACGCGAATTACCTCTGCGTCAACCTTGTCATCGTTAGTTAGCGAAGAGATACATAGTTTGTCGATGCCGCATACGCAGTTTTCTTGCGTAGTAGAAACCCCTGATTACTCAACTACGTTGCCCATCTCTGCCTTCACCTCCGTAGGGTGCGATGAAATCTCCATGGTTCTACAAGGTCACAAGGATGGGCCATTCGTGCCTGTGGCTAAGGGTGCAAGTGGAGGAGAGTTATCACGAGTGATGCTTGCTCTTGAGGTGGTATTGGCTAAATCCCAACCCGTGGGAACGTATGTTTTTGATGAGGTTGATGCAGGCGTTGGAGGTAAAGCTGCAGTTGAAGTGGGACGTCGATTACATGAATTGTCAACCCATGCGCAGGTAATCGTTGTTACTCATTTACCTCAAGTGGCAGCATGGGCAGATTCACACTTCGTTGTGAATAAAAGCGTTGATGGGACCGTGGTTCAAAGTGGCGTAAGCGAAGTCACGGGAGATGCGCGAGTGGCCGAAATTGCGCGAATGCTGGCAGGACACGAAGAGTCCAAGAGCGCGCAAGAACACGCCACGGAACTCCTAGAAATGCGTCGTTAAAGTAGAAGGCTAGTTTTGATGATAGGTTGGTCTCCCATGGGCCAGGCACATGTGACTAAGCATATTTTTGTAACCGGGGGCGTGGCTTCAAGCCTCGGAAAAGGCCTCACCGCATCGAGTTTAGGTCGACTTTTACGATCTCGCGGACTTCGAGTCACTATGCAAAAGCTCGATCCGTATCTCAACGTGGATCCAGGCACTATGAACCCTTTTCAACATGGCGAGGTTTTCGTTACAGATGATGGTGCAGAGACAGATTTAGATATCGGCCACTACGAACGTTTCCTTGATACTAATTTGCATGGTTCAGCCAACGTGACAACGGGTCAAGTGTATTCGCGCGTAATTGCTAGAGAGCGACGTGGTGAGTATTTAGGTGAGACCGTCCAGGTCATTCCGCACATCACGAATGAAATCAAGGAACGCATTAGAGCTATGGCCGCTCCTGATATCGACATTGTGATTACTGAAGTTGGTGGAACTGTTGGAGATATTGAGTCACAACCATTTTTGGAAGCTGCACGCCAAATCCGCCAAGAAGTTGGTCGCGAGAACGTTTTCTATGTCCACGTGTCACTAGTTCCATACATTGGTCCTTCTGGAGAACTCAAAACAAAACCAACCCAACATAGCGTTCAAGCGCTACGAGGTATTGGTATAGCCCCAGATGCGATTGTTATTCGCTCAGATCGTGAAATTCCTACCTCAGTTAAAAAGAAGATTTCGCTAATGTGCGACGTAGACTTTGAAGCGGTTGTTGCGGCAGTTGATGCACCCTCAATTTACGATATCCCGAAGGTTTTGCACTCAGAAGGCTTAGATGCTTATGTGATTCGTCGTCTTGGCTTGCCATTCAAAGACGTGGATTGGACTGAATGGGAAGCGTTATTGAAGAAGGTGCATCATCCTGCTCATCACGTAAAGGTAGCGCTTGTAGGAAAATACATCGATTTGCCCGATGCTTATCTTTCTGTAACAGAGGCCTTGCGAGCCGGCGGCTTTGGTAATGATGCAAAAGTAGAAATTAAATGGGTTCCGAGTGATGAATGTGAATCCATGGAGGGAGCTAAGACGCACCTTCACGATGTTGATGCAATTTGCGTTCCTGGTGGATTCGGCGTTCGTGGAATTGAAGGCAAGGTTGGCGCTCTTACATATGCTCGACTCAACAAGATTCCTACGTTGGGGTTATGTCTTGGTTTGCAGTGCATGGTTATTGAAGCCGCGAGAAATATGGCGGGAATTGCAGATGCAAATTCAGCAGAATTCGAACCTGACACCAAGTCGCCAGTTATTTCAACGATGAGCGATCAACATGCAGTTGTATCGGGTGAAGCAGATATGGGCGCCACGATGCGGTTGGGCTTGTATAAAGCGAATCTTCAACCAGGTTCGATAGTCGCGCGCACCTATGATGCACTGGAAGTTTCTGAACGTCATAGACATCGTTACGAAGTTAATAATGAGTATCGTGAAAAAATTGAAGAGGCGGGACTTGTATTTAGCGGAGTCTTTGCAGAGCGCAACCTAGTTGAGTTTGTTGAATTACCTGAAAGCGTTCATCCCTATTACGTTGGTACTCAAGCTCACCCTGAATTTCGCTCTCGCCCCACTCGACCTCACCCTCTCTTTTACGGATTAATCGAGGCAGCACTCAAGGCTAAAACGGTTTAGGAGTCTGGTGTTTCGAGGTACTGTGAACCTACTCAACGAAGAGCGAATATAGGAGTTGTAATGATTGTCGGTGTCCCAAAAGAGATTAAGAGTCAAGAGTCACGTATAGCTATAACGCCAGAAGGAGTTAGCGAATTCGTACACTCGGGGCACACGGTTCTGATTGAAGCTGGTGCGGGATTGGGTTCCTCAATCACTGATGCTGAGTTTGTTGCTCAAGGGGCGAAAATAGTACAGAGCGTTGATGAAGTTTGGTCACAATCAGATCTCATACTCAAAGTAAAAGAACCAATTGCCGCTGAATATCCTCGAATGCGCAAGGGTCAAATACTTTTCACATATTTGCATTTAGCTGCTTCTAAGGAATGCACTGACGCGCTTATTGCTAGCGGTACTACTGCAATTGCCTATGAAACTGTAGAACGTAATGGTCAGTTGCCATTGTTAGCCCCAATGAGCGAGGTGGCTGGACGTATGGCTACACAAGTAGGTGCATCAGCCCTTCAAAAGCCAAACGGTGGTCGAGGTGTATTGCTCGGGGGAGTACCGGGTGTAGCACCTGGGAAAGTGGTTGTCATCGGCGGTGGCGTTGCAGGTCTGAATGCCGCAGTTATTGCTGTTGGCATGGGCGCTGATGTGACGATCATTGATCGCAGTATTGCTCGTTTGCAATATATCGATGCAACATATTCTGGTCGCATCAAAACACTTGCAGCCTCCAGGCATGCGATAGCTCGTGAAGTATCTTCGGCAGATTTAGTGGTGGGTGCGGTATTAGTCCATGGCGCCAAGGCTCCAAAATTAGTGAGCAACGAACAAGTCAAGGGAATGAAACCAGGTTCTGTTCTTGTAGATATCGCAATTGATCAAGGTGGATGTTTTGAAGATTCGAAAGCAACCACTCACGCAGATCCAACATTCATGATTCATGAAAGCATTTTTTATTGTGTAGCAAATATGCCAGGTGCTGTTCCTGTTGCATCGACATATGCGCTCACCAATGCCACGCTTCCATACGCTTTA
>QYPT01000103.1 GCA_007280125.1 Streptomycetaceae bacterium
ATCGCTGCCAATTGCTCGGTGCTTGCCTTTGTAAGAACTTCGCCTTCGGCATCATCAGTTACAGTGCTTTGCCCAAGAACTACAGTTGCCGAATAAGACTTATCTCCATCGGTTATGTATTGAAGCAACCGAGTTCCAATCCCAAAACCCAAGACAAGAACTCCCGTGGCCATCGGATCTAACGTCCCAGCATGCCCAACTTTGCGCGTGCCGAGTGCTCGCCGAGCAATTGCAACGACATCATGGCTAGTCATACCTGGAGCTTTATCTACAACCAGGAATCCGTCGATGCTCAAATCTACTCTTCCTCTTCTTCGTTTTCTTCGTTTTCTTCGTCAATTACTCGAGGCGCCTTATATGGATCTGACTCCCCTGCATACTGAGCATTTGCTCGAAGTGCAATTACTTCGGCATCGCGTTGATGAACTGTTTCCAAAAGAGATTCCAATGCAAGGGCACTCTCTGGAAGCCCATCCAAGAAGAATTCAATGGATGGAGTGATTCGAGTACCTATATCTTTCCCGACTGCTGAGCGAATTACGCCAGTTGCGCTCTTTAGAGCAGCTGCTGTTGCTTCGCGTTGAGTTTCATCACCCAGGACGGTGTAAAAAACTGAAGCATGTTGTAAGTCACCAGTGACACGCGTATCCGTGATCGTGACGAACCCCAGGCGAGGATCTTTTATCTTCCCCTCAAGGAGTCCGGCCACAACAACTTTAATTCGGTCTGCAACTTTTTGTGAACGGTGTGATTGGCCCATGGTGTTATGCCCGCTTCTTCTCGCGCATCTCGAAGACCTGGACAACGTCACCGATTTGAACATCCTTGTAGTTTCCTACACCGATACCGCACTCAAATCCTTCACGGACCTCAGTGGCATCATCCTTGAATCGCTTCAGTGATTCGATACTGAGATTATCAACAACGAGTTCACCACCGCGAAGCAGGCGAGCCTTACCGTTACGGCGGATGATTCCATCAAGAACAATAGATCCAGCGATATTGCCAAACTTGCTGGATTTAAAGATCTCGCGGATTTCTGCATTGCCCAAGACAACTTCTTCGTACTCTGGCTTAAGGAGACCCTTAAGTGAAAGTTCAATCTCATCGATTGCTTGATAAATAACGGAATAGAAGCGAACTTCGACTCCCTCTTGATCAGCAAAGATTGCTGTCTGTGGCTCAGGCTTAACGTTGTAACCGATAACAACTGCAGTAGATGCAGATGCAAGGGTGATATCGCTCTTGGTAATTGCACCAACACCGCGGTGGATAACACGAAGATCAACTTCTGCTCCGACATCCAATTGCAAGAGTGCATCTTCGAGAGCTTCAACAGAACCGCTGACGTCGCCCTTGAGGATGAGGTTAAGTGTAGAAATCTTGGATTGCTCCATGAAGTCTTCCAGCGAAACCTTCTTACGTGCCTTAGCAAGTTGTGCATTTCGTTCTGCTGCCTGGCGCTTCTCAGCAATCTGGCGAGCAGTTCGATCATCACTTGCTACAAGGAAAGTATCGCCAGCACTTGGAACCGATGTGAATCCAAGTACCTGGACAGGGCGAGAGGGACCAGCTTCGGTCAAATTCTCACCATGCTCGTCCAACATTGCACGAACACGACCAAATGATCCGCCGGCGACAATTGCATCTCCAACTTTCAAGGTTCCGCGTTGAACAAGAACGGTAGCAACTGGGCCGCGACCACGATCGAGATGGGCCTCAATAGCAACACCACGAGCATCGTCATCAGCAACAGCTTGCAAATCAATGACAGCATCAGCAGTTAAGAGAATGGAATCAATCAATTCCTTAATGCCTTCGCCAGTCTTGGCAGAAACGTTTACGAAGATTGTGTCTCCGCCGTACTCTTCTGCGACCAAGTTGTATTCGGTTAATTGCTGGCGCACCTTGTCTGGATTAGCGCCTTCTTTATCAACCTTGTTGACCGCTACAACGATAGGAACATCTGCAGCCTGTGCATGGTTGAGAGCTTCAATAGTTTGTGGCATCACACCGTCATCAGCTGCAACAACAAGGACTGCAATATCTGTCACCTTTGCACCACGTGCACGCATAGCGGTAAACGCTTCGTGACCTGGTGTATCAATGAAAGTAATTGCTCTATCCACGCCATCATGGGTGTGATGAATTTGGTAGGCACCGATGTGCTGTGTGATTCCGCCAGCTTCTGATTTAACAACTTCAGTCTGACGAATTGCATCCAGCATACGAGTCTTACCGTGGTCAACGTGACCCATAACTGTGACAACTGGTGGACGTGTTACCAACATAGAAGGATCAAGGCCTGCTAGCTCGTCATCAAGGTTGATGTCGAATGTCTGCAATAGCTCACGATCTTCATCTTCTGGGCTAACGATTTGAATCATGTAGCCAAGTTCGGCGCCAAGCAATGCGAAGGTATCTTCATCAACAGATTGAGTCGCAGTAACCATTTCACCTAAGTGAAAGAGCGCTGCTACAAGTGCTGCTGGGTCGGCATTAATCTTGTCTGCGAAATCTGCAAGTGATGCACCGCGACGCATACGAATTGGTGTTTTACCATCGCCGTGCGGAACAACAGCGCCACCCAATTGTGGCGCTTGCATATTGTCGAATTCATCGCGAAGAGCTTTTCTGCTCTTTGGTTTTCTCTTGCTTGACTTGCTTGCATTCTTACCAAATGCGCCGCCAGTGCTTCCACGTTGCGGTCTTCCTGCGCCGCCGGGACGAGCAGGTCCACCTGCGGCAGGTGCGCCAGCAGTTGGAGTGCGATAAGGACTACCTGGTGCACCAGTTGTTGATCCAGCAGGTCCACCAGTACGGGGAGGAAAATTTCCACCCGTTGAACCAGGTGGTCTGGCAGATGCGGGACGTGCAGCAAAACCTGGACGAACAGAACCTGGTCGAGGACCAGACATTCCTGGTCGAGGACCACTTGCACCGACGGGACGTTGTGGTGGTCGCGGCATTGCGCCACCAGCAGAGAATGGATTATTTCCTGGACGCGGTGCCGCAGGTGCAGCTGGACGCGGTGCCGGAGGACGTGGTGTTCCAAAAGGATTATTTCCTGGACGAGGAGCATGAGTTTCAGGTGCGGGCTTCGCCTCAGCAACGGGAGCCGTTGGCTGTGGAATTGGCGCACTGGCACGTGCATCTGCAGCGGCTTTCTGCTCGCTTGCTTGTTGTGCTAATTCGGGAGAAATCTCTGCAAGAAGTTCAACAGCTGCCTCTGGTGTTAAACCTTGGGCAGGTTTGGCTGCAGCCTTTTTCGCGGCAGTTTTCTTTACAGGCTTCTTCTCTTCTACTGGTTTGGCATCGGGATATAACTCAATAAGTTTTCGCACCACTGGTGCTTCAACAGTTGATGATGCCGAGCGGACGAATTCGCCCATCTCTTGGAGTTTCGCAAGGACGACCTTGCTCTCCATACCGAGTTGTTTTGCTAACTCATGTACGCGGACCTTTGCCACAGTTCTCCTGTCTTGGCCCGCAATTTTCTAGATGCGAGCCTTAGTTGCCTGACCTCATGATCGGTTGGAACTCATGTGAGTGTCATATCTTTCGCATCCGTTTCGTTGATGTAATGAAGTAATTCGCTGACATCGTACGTGCCCTCATGTCGGAGCGCCCGACGAAAAGTTCCACGTTCAATTGCAGTTAGTGCACATTCGCGATGTACCCACGCGCCCCGACCTGGAGCACGGCGACCTGGATCAGGAAATAACTTTCCTTCAACACAGACCACACGAAGTAACATCGATGGATTTTCACGTTTTCGGCAGTTAATGCAACTCTGTATGGGGTTCATCTCAACCGTTTCGCTCAAATTCAACAAGGGCAATCGTACCTGGCTAAGGGTCTAAACCCCTAAAGGGCCTTACTCGCCCGTTTTTCCCTCAGCATCTGAGTGAATATCAATTCTCCAGCCCGTCAGCCTGGCAGCTAAACGAGCATTTTGACCATCTTTTCCGATGGCTAATGAGAGTTGATAATCAGGCACTGTGACCTTGGCTGAGCGCGTGAAGAGGTCAACGATTTCAACTTTCTCCACTCGCGCCGGCGCTAATGCGTGTCCTACAAAAACCGCTGGATCCTCAGACCAATCAACGATGTCAATCTTTTCACCATGAAGTTCATCCATCACCGCACGTGCTCTTGCGCCCATTGGACCAATAAGTGAACCCTTTGGGCTAACTCCTGCTCGGTGAGTCCGAACTGCAATCTTTGTACGGTGACCCGCTTCTCGAGCAACAGCCATAATTTCAACAATTCGATCAGCTAGTTCAGGCACTTCTAGTGCAAACAATTGCTTCACAAGTGCAGGGTGGCTTCGAGAAAGAGTGACTTCAGGACCACGCATGCCTTGCTTTACTTCGACAACGAAACATTTGATGCGCTCACCATGAGCAAATACTTCACCTGGTACTTGCTCTTGCGCAGGCACTTTTCCTTCAACGCGTCCAAGATTGACGTACACCATTCTTGGGTCACGACCCTGTTGCACAACTCCTGAGACAACATCGCCCACCGATGCGGTGAACTCCCCCACGATATTGGCGTCATTTGCTTCGCGCATTTTTGCCTTAATAGTTTGGCGCGCAGTTGAAGTCGCAATACGGCTAAATCCTGCAGGGTCATCGACAATCTCATCAATCTTTTCTCCATCATCACCAAAGACAGAAATCAGGATTCGGATTTCACCTGTTTCTGGATCCAGGTGGGCACGAGCGTTAGAGCGGGCCTCTGGCGTGTGCATATAAGCCGTCAAAACTGCGGCCTCAATAGCAAGAATGAGTCGATCAAGTGGGATTTCGCGTTCAATGGTTAGGGAGGCAAGAGCCTTCATATCAACATGCATCAGATGTCACTGTCCTTGCGATTAAATTCGATTTCAATAAGCGCTTTCTTCATATCTGCAAATTGGAAGGTCTCTTCCTTTTGAACTTTCTCGCCTACAAGTAAATTCACACCAGTGTCATCGCAACTAATAATTCGACCTTCAACAACATCCCCATCAGTCATGACCACGCGAACTAAGCGAGTGAGATTCTTGCGCCAGTGGCGTGGGTGCGTAAGTGGACGATCAACACCGGGAGAAGTTACCTCTAGCGTAAATGGGGTTTCATCAAGAAATGCAGCTGCATCTAAAATTTCAGCGATTAACTTTGAGGCGACAGTTACCTCATCAAGATTGAGGCTTTTTTCGCCATCAACGATGCAGGTAATAGTCCGGCGCCTACCAGGAGAAAGGATTTGCACCTCTTCAAGGTAAAATCCTGTGGCCGCAATCGCCGGCGAAATAGCATCAGTAACTTGCTCTACGAGTGACATATCTTTCTACTTTCTATTAAGTTGTATCGCAATCATAACCGAGAAAGAGCTTCGTTACCAATGAGTAATTGTGTCAATCCCAACTTTGAAAATGAGAATTACCGTAACGACAAGGAAGAATTTGCGCACTAATGCAGAACCTCCTCGAATTGCCATCCGTGCGCCCAAGATTCCACCTGCAATATTGGCCAATCCCAGCGCTAAGCCCACTTTCCATAAAATCACGCCGTGGATTCCGAAAATGACTAGTGCGCCTAAATTTGTTGCAACATTAACTACTTTGGCCATCGAAGAAGCGGTCAGAAATGCAAAACCAAGGAGAGCAACGAGAATCACCATAAGGAAAGTCCCTGTTCCAGGGCCGAATATCCCATCGTAAAACCCAATCACAGCGCCCGAACCAACTGCAATAACATTCCTGCGTCTTTGTGTGTGACGCAAATTTTCTACATGTCCAAGTTCTGGCTTATTCCATGTGTAAAGGACAACAAGAACGAGTAAGACAAAAACAATTGGACGAAGTGCGTGCGTAGGCAAATGAGAGGCAAGAAGGGCTCCTCCCATTGATCCAAGAAAAGCCGGAACCGCAATTGCACATGTGAATCTAAAATCTGGAGTGACTCGTCGTCGATACATCACTGCTGCAGCGGTTGTTCCGAATACTGAAGATAACTTATTGGTTCCAAGAACCTGAACCGTTGGAGAGGATGTGAGTCCGAGTAGTAGCGCTGGTAGTTGAATTAATCCACCACCACCAGCCACTGCATCAACAAACCCAGCACATAGCGCCGCGATCGCCATAAAACCCATGGAGATATTGGAGATGTCACCAAAGAAATGCATTAAGCGAGGAGTTTTACTATTTCATCAACCGCTGCATCTAGCGCAATCTCAGAGCGCTCACCGCTTCGGCGAACTCGAATTTCTACATTTCCTTGCGCCAAGGATTTGCCGACAATCACGATGATTGGATTGCCAATGAGTTCGGCATCCTTAAATTTCACTCCAGGGCTAGCATCACGGCGATCATCCAACATCACAGAAATACCTAGTTTCTCAAGTGACACAGCCATAGTTTCTGCAGTATCAAAAGGTAAATCCTCTTTACCCGTGGCGACAATGTGTACCTTGGCTGGGGCAACTTCAGCGGGCCAGTTCAATCCAAGCTCGTCATGCGTTTGTTCAGCAATTGCTGCGACCGCGCGAGAGACTCCAATGCCATAAGAGCCCATAGTCACAACACGCGCTTTGCCGTCCTTATCAAGAACGGTGAGATCCAGTGCCTGCGCATACTTGCGACCTAACTGAAAAATATGGCCGATCTCAATAGCGCGATCTATAACAACAGGTGACGCACATTCTGGACAGGCATCGCCTTGTCGGACCTCTGCTGCGTCAATATATTTTTCAACGGTAAAATCTCTGCCATTCACTACGTTTAGTGCGTGACAACCATTCTTGTTCGCGCCAGTTACCCATGATGTCCCGAGTGCAATACGAGGATCGGCATAAACGGTAATGCCAAGTTTCTGCGCATCCTGAGGACCGACGTAGCCTTTAACAAAATTTGGATTCTTTGCAAAATCTTCATCTTCAAACAAACGAATTTCACTCACTCCAGGCAAGTTTGCCTCGAGGCGCTTCATATCTACTTCCCTATCACCAGGAACTAGAACGGAAATTGTTTTCCCATCAGCCACAAGTAAAATGTTCTTGAGTGTGTCAGCGCCAGTGAATCCACCGCCAAAACGCTCATTGAGAATATCGACAAGTGACTCAATTGTTGGGGTGTTAGGAGTATCAACAACTTCTAGTGGTGGAACGCCGGAAGCATCTACTGCTGCAACAGTCGTTTTCATCGCCTCAACATTTGCTGCATAGCCACATTTTTCACAAAGAACATAAGTGTCTTCGCCGGTTTCGCATGGAGCTAAGAATTCCTCAGAACGTGAGCCACCCATAGCACCCGACATTGCGCTAACAATGTTGTACTTCAGGCCCAAGCGATCAAAAGTTTTCACATAAGCCGCACGGTGATTCATGTAAGACTCGGATAATCCTTCATCCGTGAGATCAAATGAATATGAATCTTTCATAACAAATTCGCGGCCGCGGATGATTCCACTTCGTGGTCGAGGCTCATCGCGGTATTTCGTTTGAATTTGATATAAAGAAAGTGGTAAATCCTTATAGGAGGAGTACTCACCCTTAACCATCAAGGTGAACATCTCCTCATGTGTAGGTCCTAGAAGATAATCTCCGCCTTTTCTATCGTGCAAACGGAAAAGGTCAGGGCCATATTCCTTCCAGCGATTGGTCTTCTCATAGGGATCGCGTGGCAAAAGAGATGGAAAATGCACTTCTTGAAAACCGGCAGCATCCATTTCTTCACGGACAATGCGCTCAATGTTGCGAAAGGTGATGTATCCAAGGGGCAACCACGAATATATACCGGCCGCAATACGGCGCACATACCCAGCTCGTACTAGGAGGCGATGACTGGCGACTTCAGCATCGGCAGGGTCATCGCGCAAAGTACGCAAAAAGAGAGTGGACATTCGCAACATGCGCGCCAGCCTACCCGAGTAATTCCTCGCGGTGCGTCAGGTCGGACTAGTGAACGCCGACCGTTGGTGAGCCCGATTCCACTCCTGCAGCTTCCATCTCATCGGCAAGGCGCATGGCCTCTTCGATAAGAGTCTCAACGATCATTGATTCGGGAACGGTCTTGATGACTTCGCCTTTTACGAAAATCTGACCTTTTCCATTTCCTGATGCAACACCCAAATCGGCTTCGCGTGCTTCTCCAGGACCATTCACGACGCAACCCATAACAGCCACTCGCAATGGCACTGTCATACCTTGAAGTCCTGCTTGTACTTTTTCAGCCAAAGAATAGACGTCAACTTGGGCACGGCCACATGATGGGCAGGAAACAATTTCAAGCTTTCGTTGGCGCAAATTGAGCGACTCAAGAATTGAAATGCCAACCTTCACTTCCTCTACTGGTGGAGCAGAGAGAGAAACTCGAATCGTGTCGCCAATTCCTTCCGCTAATAAAATTGCAAAAGCAGTCGATGATTTAATTGTGCCTTGAAAAATCGGACCAGCCTCAGTCACTCCCAAGTGCAATGGATAATCACATTGTTGGGCTAGTAAGCGGTATGCCTTAACCATCGTGACTGGGTCGTGATGTTTTACAGAAATTTTATTATTGCTAAAGCCGTGCTCTTCAAATAATGAGCATTCCCAGAGTGCTGATTCGACAAGCGCCTCTGGAGTCGCCTTTCCATATTTGGCCAACAACCGTGGATCAAGCGAACCAGCATTTACGCCGATTCGAATTGGAATGCCAGCATCCCCTGCAGCTTTAGCAACTTCTTTTACCTTGTCGTCAAATTGCTTGATATTTCCAGGATTAACGCGAACGGCGGCACAGCCTGCATCGATTGCAGCAAAGATATATTTTGGTTGAAAGTGAATATCTGCAATGACAGGAATTTGTGACTTCTTGGCAATTTGCGCGAGCGCATCAGCGTCATCTTGACTTGGAACTGCAACTCGCACAATCTGGCAACCTGAGGCGGTTAATTCAGCAATCTGTTGAAGGGTTGCGTTGACATCTGATGTGACTGTTGTGCACATCGACTGAACACTCACTGGTGAATCACTTCCAACACCTACTGATCCAACCTGCATCTGACGAGTCTTGCGTCGAGGCGAAAGAGTGGGTGGTGGTGTTGCGGGCATTCCTAAATCAACCATGGGTGCATTCTGCCCTAATGCTGGCAAACCTTCATGTTTTAGAGATTGAGGTTGACTGGATTCACGATATCGGCCACAAGAAGCAGAAGTGTTAAGCCAGCCAAGATCACAAATACGACCATTGTTAGAGGCGTCAGTACAGCAACATCAATAGCCGCAGGTCGTGGGCGTCCTCGTAGTCGTGCGAAGAATGCGCGGACCTCATCGGCAATGGCAACAGCCATATGGCCACCATCCATCGGCAAGATGGGCAGAAGATTGAAAACGCCTACAAAGATATTAAGGCTTGCGATAATCATGATGAATGTTGCAAGGCGTTCTGAATTAGTTAATTTGGTACTTCCAACCGCTTGCCCTGAAACTCGAGCCACGCCAACGACACCAACTAGACCTTCAGGATCTCGCGTGGCCCCACCTATTGTCTGTTTCCATAGCTGAGGAACCTTGCCTGGCAACGCACCGATAGATGTAACCGATGAGGTAAGGAATGTTCGGGTCATAGTGGTGGACTGCTTAATCGCCCCAACCGGATCACTTCGGACCGTTGCAATGGTATTTACAATTCCAATGAAGCCATAACTTTTGCCGTTAATCATTCTTTCAGCCGGAATGACGCTGACAGTCAAATCTGGAGCTCCATCGGCATTGGCACTTTGCACTTTAGATGTGCCGCGATCAATACCAATCTCTAATTGCTTTCCCGCTGAAGAGCGGATCAGTTGAACATCTTTTGACCACTCTTTCGTGCGAACTCCATTGATTGAAACAATCTTGTCCCCCGGCAGCAACCCGGCTTTCTTGGCAGGTGAAATTAAAGATGTCGGCGTGCATGCTTGGTCACCTGTTGCTGGTGGAATGCAATCGCTGACTCGTTCAATCGTTGACGTAACCTGCGTTGTCCCAACTCCCATGAAGAGCGCGAGCAGAAGAACGAATCCCAAAATAAAATGCAGAAAAGAGCCAGCACCAAGAACGATGAGTTTGCGAGCGCCGCTTGCTTTGTAAAAAGCACGGCCTTCCTCGCCCTCAACCATCACATCTTTAGGAGACATGCCCTCAATACGGCAGTAGCCACCGGCTGGAATTGCCTTAATGCCAAATTCAGTCTCGCCACGCTGGATCGACCAGATGCTTTTGCCGAAACCTAAGAAAAACTCGGACACTTTCATTCCAAAGCCTTTAGCCGTGATGAAGTGCCCAAATTCATGAATCATGATGGAGAGCAATAGAGCCACGATAAAAGCCAATATTCCAAGTATTTGCACGGGCACATCCTCTCAGGTTGCGCAGACAATTGCTGACATATGGCTTACATATTGCTGTCATATTGCTGTCATATTGCTGTCATATTGCAAGCCTTAGCCTTCGTAGTAGCATCACTCCATGACATCGATTCCGCAGGTTCGCAAACTTGTTACATCAATTCCAGGACCACTTTCACAAGAAATCCTCAAGCGCCGTTCAGATGCAGTATCTTCGGCACTCGGAATGGCTTTCCCTGTAATAGTTGAGAGTGGCGGCGGAGGAATTCTTGTAGATATCGATGGCAACTCCATCATCGATATGGGTTCGGGTATCGCAGTAGTGAGCGTTGGTAACAGCGCCGACCGTGTGGTCGCAAACGTCAAAACTCAGGTAGCAGCATTTACTCATACCTGTTTTATGGTCGCTCCTTACTTGGGATATATCGAAGTCTGCGAAGCCCTTAATCGTTTAACTCCAGGCACTCATAAGAAGAAGTCGATTCTTCTCAACACCGGTGCTGAGGCTTTAGAAAACGCGGTAAAGATTGCTCGCCACTACACCAAGCGCCAAGCAATTGTTGTTTTCGAACATGCCTATCACGGCCGTACAAACCTCACGATGAGCATGACTGCAAAGAGCATGCCCTACAAAGAAGGCTTCGGTCCCTTTGCTCCCGAAATTTATCGCATGCCTATGGCTTATCCATTTAGATGGAAAGGTGGTGCTGAGGCATGTGAAAAAGAAGCACTTGATGTAATTATTCATAAGATGGAGAAGGAACTCGGCGCAAAGAATATTGCTGCCATCGTTATCGAACCTATCCAAGGTGAAGGTGGATTTATTGTTCCGCCTAAGGGCTTCTTGCCAGGACTATCCAAATTTGCAACTGAGAATGGCATCGTCTTTATCGCTGACGAAGTTCAAACTGGTTTTGCACGTACTGGAGTGATGTTTGCCAGCGAAGATGAAGGCGTTGTTCCCGATTTGATCGCTACGGCAAAGGGAATCGCTGGTGGTCTACCTCTTGCAGCCGTTACTGGCCGCGCCGACATCATGGACGCGATCCACGCAGGTGGATTAGGCGGAACATACGGTGGCTCCCCTGTTGCATGCGCTGCAGCGCTCGGTGCAATTGCAACAATTGAAGAAGATAATTTATGTGCACGCGCTCTAGAGATGGGCGTAATTATTTCTGACGCCCTTCATGCAATGGCCGCAAAATATCCAATTATTGGTGAGGTACGCGGACGCGGTGCAATGCAAGCCATTGAGTTCGTTATTCCTGGCGGTATTGAGCCAAACCCTGCAGTTCTTGCTACAATCGTTAAGTACTGCCAGAACGAAGGAGTTCTCATACTTACCGCTGGTACATATAGCAACGTAATTCGCTTACTACCGCCGCTTGTTATGCCAGAGCATTTACTACGCGAAGCGCTAGAAATTCTCGATAAAGCTATTGCCTCAGCGGTCTAGAAGATTTTGCGTGGGCGAATAACTTTCGCCCTTCTTGCGTTTTGCAATTGCACTCAAGGCCTCTAGTACTACACGGTTAGCCAAGATTGCTGTGATATCTGCGCTGTCATAAGCAGGAGCGACTTCAACGATATCGATACCGACAATTGGCAACTCAAGACAAATTCGACGAACGGCTTCAAGAAGCTCGCGACTTGTCATTCCGCCTGGCTCTGGTGTCCCTGTACCTGGCGCCATTCCTGGATCAACGACATCAATATCCACGGAGAGAAAAACTCCGACACAATCATCGGTCAATCGCGCAAATGATTCATCCAAAACTGCCTTCATTCCGCGGTGGTGAATCTCAGTCATCTCGTATGAGCGCATACCTTGATCGCGCATCCATTCAAGAGTGGCATTTTCTGGCCAATAACCACGCAGTCCCAATTGCAAGAAACGATCACCACGTACCGCGCCAGAATCAATAAGGCGGCGCATAGGTGTTCCGTGTCCAACCAGTGCTCCAAATTGAGTATCACCAGTATCTGCATGTGCATCAAAATGAATCATGGAAATCTTTCCCATGCCACGATGTTTTGCAATACCTGCAACATCAGCGGAGGCAATGGAGTGATCTCCACCAAGAATTACTGGAATCACTCCTGCTCGAGAAAGTTTCTCTGTTGCAGCCGCTAGAACTTCAAGTGAGGCTACTAAGTCTCCGCCGGGCATCATGAGATCCCCTGCGTCTCGAACTTTCAATTCTGTGAGCGCATCAACACGCAAGGCCATATGTGGACGCTCTCCGTCATGCGGCAGATAATCGCCAGCGCGGATTGCTTGAGGACCGAACTTTGCACCCGAGCGATAGGACGTTCCACTATCAATGGGAGCACCAAGGATCACTACATCTGAGTCGGCGTAGGTAGCCGGGTCATCTATGTCGCAGCGAGGAATCCCGAGGAAAGTGAAATCAGGTCCATACATATTGCCGTGGTTAGTCACGTCTTAAGGGTAACGCATGAGCGATTAAGAATCGAAGCCCAGGCCTAAACGATCTAAGAACTTAAGCCAAAGGTTACGACGGCCTTCATTGTTATCGGCTCGATAGATAGACCATTGCGTGATGCGAATAAAGATGAAACGGAAAGGTTCTGGTGGGAATGGCATGGGGCGTTTGCGAACCATCTTAAGTCGCGTCGCTTCGCTATCTACCCCGTCTAACAAATCCAACATTGTGGATGCACCAAAGCGCGTTGCTCCAACTCCAAGACCTGTGTAACCAAGCACGTAGGCAACTTTGCCCTTATGGGTCGTTCCCCATAGTGGCGAGAATCGCGTGCATGTATCAATCGCACCACCCCACCCATGCGTGAATGAAATACCCTCTAGTTGCGGAAAGGTCTTGAGGAAATTCTCGGCAAGGGTTGCGTAAATTTCAGGGCTGAATTCGTATTCATATCTGACTTTGCCACGGAAGTTATAGATTGCCTCATAGCCACCCCAAAGAATGCAGCCATCATTAGTTAATCGGTAGTAGTGGAATTGATTTCCTGCATCCGATAAACCTTCTCTACCATTCCAACCAATGCTTGCTCTTTGTTCTGGAGTGAGTGGTTCGGTCACTAGTTGGTAGTCATAGACAGGTACCACATATTTACGGGCACTACGGACTAAGGATTTAAATACGTTCGTTGCAAGCGCAACTTTCTTAGCTTTAATCGTTCCATACGCAGAATGAACGACGACATGATCCTTTTCATATTCAAGCCATTCAACTTTAGAGTTTTCAAATATGCGCACACCCAAAGAAAGACAAACTTTCTCTAGTCCCCAAACGAGGCGTGCTGGATCAACGAGGGCAGTTCCATCGTGATCAAAAAGCGCGCCAACATAAATTGGTGACTTGACTCTGGCTTGAACTTCTTCTTTAGAGAGAAGCTCAACGTTGTCACCATAACTATTGCGAAGGGCGGCTTCTTCTTTCATTCCCTCAAGCTGCCATGGTGCCACCGCTACGCGAAGTTCT
This sequence comes from Streptomycetaceae bacterium, assembly GCA_007280125.1. Classification (GTDB taxonomy): domain Bacteria; phylum Actinomycetota; class Actinomycetes; order Nanopelagicales; family Nanopelagicaceae; genus QYPT01. Next base: position 13,826 of record QYPT01000103.1, read on the forward strand.
CCCGTACGTTCCCAATCGCAATCGATACCGTATTTAATAATCGTTTCTTCAATCGCGTCATGATTTTCGCGACCAAGGCGCTCAATAATCTGCATCTCGTCTTTATAGCGCGCGTAACCATTGATAAATCCGTGGGTCAAGGAGGAATTACAGAATCCACCATTTCGACCTGATGCACCTGCTCCAGTTTCGCGTTGTTCAATGATGATTACTTCGCGTTCAGGATTACGCTCCTTAGCAAGTAAGGCGGTCCATAAGCCGGTGTATCCAGCGCCCACGATGCATAGGTCAGTGGTGATATCGCCGATAAGAGCAGAGTGGGAGTCAGGTTCCAGTGGATCTTCATCAAGCCAGTAGAGAGTGGGTTGGAGATCCGCTAAATGCCGGAGAACAAAAGGGTCGATGGTGGCCATCGCGCAGCCGGCTTAGCGCCGGACTCACCCCTTAACTTACATTCACAGTTGGCCCGGGTCCTCCGGAGTCCTACCCCAAAGTGTTAAGCCCTTCGGCTTAATTGTTCGCTTTAGATAGGGCAAATATAGCCCTTAAACGCGATTCTTCCTATTCGACACGAATTGGCTTGTAAGAACGATAACCAACGCGAGAATAAACATCGTAGATCCGATGACATTTGCCTGAGGTGGGATACCGCGTGCGGAGGAAATATAAACAAACTTCGGAAATGTTGTGAGCGTGCCTGAGTTGAAGTTTGTAATGATGAAATCGTCAAATGAGAGAGAAAAAGCCAAAAGTGCCGCGCCGAAAATTCCTGGCATCACAAGTGGAAGTGTTACACGACGAAATGTTTCAGCTTCCGTTGCGTAGAGATCCATTGCAGCCTCTTCTAACTTTGGATCAAGACTGGCAATACGCGCCTTAACGGTTACAACAACGAATGAGATACAGAACATTACGTGCGCGATAACTGTTGGCCAGAAACCTGGATTGATTCCAAGATTCAAAAACATTGCGAGCAGTGATGCTCCAAGAACAATTTCAGGTGTTGCCATCGGCAAGAAGATCAGCAGGTTCACTGCGGAGCGGCCACGAAAGCGATGTCGGCCTAGAGCAAATGCAATCATGGTGCCAAGAATTGTGGCAATGAGAGTTGCAATCCCGCCGATTTTTAGCGAGTTACCCAGGGCGTTACAGACCTGAGGGGCTCCACATGGGTTCTGCCAATTGGCAAAAGTGAATCCACGCCACGTGAGATTACTTTTACCTGCGTTGTTAAATGAGAAAGCCATCGTGTAGGCGATGGGAATAAAGAGGTAAACAAATGCGAAGAAGGCATATACCTTGATGAGGTTCTTGGAGAGCCAACGTTTCATACGAGCTCCTCCGTACCAGCACGCCGAACATAAACCATGACCATGATCAAGATTGCTGCCATTAACATAAAGGAAAGTGCTGCAGCAGTTGGGTAATCGACGATGTCAAAGAATCTCGATTCAATGACATTTCCAATCATCTTTGTTCGTGGATTACCAAGAAGTGTCGCGTTAATGTAATCACCAGCTGCTGGGATAAATGTAAGCAAGGTTCCGGCAACGACGCCAGGAAGCGAAAGTGGAAAAGTCACTTTTCGAAAAGTCGTGATTCCGTTCGCGTAAAGGTCAGAAGAGGCTTCCAAAGTGCGTGGATCAATTCTCTCAAGACTTGCATAGAGAGGAAGAGTCATGAATGGCAAGAAGTTATATGTCATGCCAGTAACCACTGCAAATGCACTTGCTGTGAGTCCGCTCTGTGGCCCCAAAATATGCAAGAACTTCAATACGGCAACTACGGGACCTTCATTGCCCAGAATCTGTTTCCAAGCAACGGTACGCAAAAGGAACGAAGTGAAAAATGGGGCAACCACAAGCACTAGTAAAAGGTTCTTCCACTTGCCAGATTTAAAGGCGATTGCATAGGCAAGTGGGTAAGAAATCGCTAGAGCCAAAACTGTTGCGATGAAGGCAAAGAGGAATGAGCGCAAGAACTGATCTCGGGCGCCAGAAAATGCATCGAAATAGTTGGCAAAACGAAAAGTTTGTACGTAAACGCCTACTTCACCGCTATCCCCTGGTGTTTGCGTACTGGTACTTGCCAGGTTGATGAGCGGGAAGATAAAAAACATGGCCAGCCATGCAAGACCTGGAATCAGTAAAAGATAGGGAGTGCTCGGCCTCTTAATGCCTCGAACAACACTCGAACGTTTAGAGACTGCAGCTACAAATGCCATTATTCCTCGTCAGGGTTTACAGAGGTACCAGCATCGACATCGGCAGTTCCGTCCAGCGCGAAAGTAAATTGGGGCTTCCAAGAAAGTGAGACCGTGTCACCTTTTTGCAAGTGTGAGGCTCCGCCATCATTTTGTTCAAAGACGGCAAGTTCTTGCCCCCATGGCATTTGAACTTGAAATTGCGTACTAACGCCGACGAAGGAAATGTCAGTAATGATTCCGCCGCCGAGAGTATTTTCTTCAGCATGCTCAAGAGAGATCTTCTCCGGACGAATACCAATAAGAACACTGTTTTCGTGATTGTCGGCTGCAAAATCGCGATTGGCGGGGACGATTATGCGGTTGCCATGCACGGATACGAGAAGGTCATCCCCGCTTGTTCCTTCAACTTTTCCTTTTACAAGGTTGGACTGCCCAAGGAAGTTAGCAACAAAAACGGTACGTGGTGATTCATAGAGCTCAACGGGCGTTCCCATCTGCTCGATTCGTCCCTCATTCATTACGGCAATCGTGTCAGCCATGGTCATGGCTTCTTCTTGATCGTGGGTTACATGAACGAAGGTCAATCCCACTTCGGTTTGAATCCATTTCAATTCGATCTGCATCTGACGGCGCAACTTAAGATCGAGGGCGCCGAGTGGCTCATCCAAAAGTAGTAATGCGGGACGGTTCACAATTGCACGAGCAACAGCAATTCTTTGTTGCTGTCCACCTGAAAGTTGAACAGGCTTCCTGCCTGCAAGATGGCCGAGCTCTACGAGTTCGAGAACCTTAGTTACTTGCTCCTTTACATCCTTAACACCGCGACGGCGCAATCCGAAAGCCACGTTTTCAAAGATTGTAAGGTGCGGGAAAAGTGCATAGTTTTGGAACACAGTATTAACCGGACGTGCATACGGCTTGGCGTATGTAATGTCGGTAGGGCCAATTGCAATCTTTCCCGACGTTGGTTCTTCTAAACCAGCAATCATTCGCAGAGTTGTCGTTTTGCCGCATCCTGAAGGTCCAAGCAACGCAAAGAATGAACCCTCTGGAATGAGCAGAGATAAATCATCTACTGCGCGAAAATCACCAAACTCTTTCACCAAATTGGTGAGGTTTAAATCGCCTTTAGTCGAAGCTGCCGCGTCGACCACTAGTTGCCAGTGGCCTTCTGGAAAGCAGTCTGGTACTTAGTTTCATCTGCTGGGCTCAATGCAGCAAAAACTTTTACCTTGGATAGGGCGGCTGCATCAGGGAATATGTATGGGCTAGCCGCCAAAGTTGGATCAATCTTTTCCATCTCTGCTTGAGCGCCTTCAACAGGGCAAATGTAATTTACATATGCAGCAACTTGAGCGGCAACAGCAGGATCGTAGTAATTATTAATGACTGCTTCAGCATTTTTCTTATGTGGCGAGGTTGAAGGAATCATCATGTTGTCACTCCACAGAGTTCCACCGCTGTCAGGGACTGCAAAGTCGAATTTACCCTTGTTTTCAGTTGCTAACTGGAAGAGATCTCCAGACCAACCAATAACAGCAATCGCATCACCCGAAATGAGATCCTCCTTGTAGGAGTTGCCCTTCACTTGACGAATGAAACCATCAGAAATTTTTGCTTCAAGGAAATCAACAGCGTTCATAAATTGATCTTCGGTGAATTCTTGAGAAATATCTACACCTTGGTACTGCATGATGATTCCCATTGTGTCGCGCATTTCAGAAAGAACTTCAATGCGACCTTTATTTGCAGGTGCAAATAGTTCATCAACGGAACGGACTCCCTTTGGAAGCAATTCCTTATTCCAGCCAAAACCAGCAAAACCTGTCTGCCAGGTCAAGGAATTATTTCGACCTGGATCGAAGGCCACATCTTGAAGGACTGGAAGAATATTCGTCTTATTTGGAATGTTTGCTGCATCAAATGCTTGTGTGTAACCCAAACGAATCCAGCGTCCAGCCATCCAGTCGGTAAGAGTGACAATGTCGTAACCAATGTCTTTACCAAGTTTTAATTGACCAGCAACTTTCCCGTAAAAAGTGTTGTTATCGTCCACATCTTCGGAATAGGTAACATCAATACCGGAAGACTTCTTAAATGCTTCAAGAGTTGGATAGTTCTTCGTTTTTGAGTCGTAATCCAAATACAAGGTCCAGTTTGCCCAACGAGCCACTTTTTCTGTATCCGATAGATCTTTCACTGCCGCAGCAGTACCCGTTGAAGAAGATTTTGTTCCACAAGCAGCAAGCAATCCCGCTGCGCCTAAGCCACCCGCTCCTGCAATAAATCCTCTTCGCGACATTTGCGCGCGGATAATTGCTCGAGTCTCTGGCGAGATTGGATTAGTTGTTGGCATTGCAGCTCCTCATCGTGGTGGTATTCATTGGTAGAGAATTATCTATCCTTCATTCGTTAACTTCATGGGTGAACTTATGCGGGGAGTTTATGCCCTCAAGCGTGGTGAGTCCACAATATTGAAGGCTATCGGAGATAAATTACGCGTCAAGAATTGAGATTCGTCATCACGTGTTTGATTCGCGTGTAGTCCTCAAAACCGTATCCGGAAAGGTCTTTTCCGTATCCGGAGCGTTTGAAGCCACCATGTGGCATCTCGGCCACCACTGGAATATGAGTGTTAATCCAGACACACCCAAAGTCAAAGGCCTTTGCAAGCCTCATCGCACGACCATGGTCACGGGTCCAGACACTTGATGCCAAACCGTAATCGACTCCATTAGCCATCGCGATTGCTTCTTCTTCGGTGGTGAATTTTTGAATAGTGATGACTGGGCCGAAGATTTCGTTCTGAATCATCTCATCGTCCTGCTTGAGGTCGGCAACAATTGTTGGAGGGAAGAAGAACCCTGCGCGTTCTAAGGCCTTACCGCCAGCAAGGACTCGAGAATGG
>QYPT01000062.1 GCA_007280125.1 Streptomycetaceae bacterium
GAGGTTTATCGAGAGGTTTATCGAGAGGTTTATCGAGAGGTTTTGTGCCTTTCGCTGTGCGTTGATACCCTTGCACCTCACTCGTCCGGGTGGCGGAATTGGCAGACGCGCTAGCTTGAGGTGCTAGTCCTCGCAAGGGGTTCGGGGTTCAAGTCCCCGTTCGGACACAATTTTGAAATACTAACATCGACAAAATTTGATAACGAAAATTAATCTAAATCTCTCCCGCAATTCACCAAGCCATCTTGGACACGTTACCTATTTTGGACGATGATTGTGTGACGACTTACCCCTTGAAAGAAGACAGGTAGATACGTGTCTAAGAAACTTAAAGTTATTTCTGCAGCAGAAGGAATTGTTTTAGCATCAACTGCCCTTGCAGTGATGCCAGCATCTGCTGGCGTTAACGCATCAAACGCTACATCGGCCGCTAGCTTTGGTGGTATCGGAAACCTGATTAAGGCCGCTAAAAAAGAAGGAACACTGAACCTCATCGCAACTCCACGCGATTGGGCAAACTATGGCGCTGCCATGGATATCATGACAAAAGCCTTCGGTATCAAAATAGTTAGCGACAATCCCGATGGATCCTCTGCACAAGAAATCACAGCCATCCGCACAACTAAGAACATGGAAAAGATGCCTGATGTCGTCGACATTGGACTCTCTTACGTTGCTTCTGGTGCCGGATTGTTCGCGAACTATCGCGTGCAGACATGGAGTGACATTCCAAAAGCATGGAAGAGTCCAGTAGGAAACTGGTATGGCGCATACACCGGTTCAATTGCCATGTGTTACGACGCAACAGTAACTCCTGCTCCTACTTCGATTGCAAGCTTGGACAACATTGCATACAAGAACATGTTCGCTATCCAAGGCGATCCAACAGCCGCACAACAGGCTCTGATTTCAGTATTTGCAGTCACTGTTGCTAAGGGTGGAAGCGTTAAGAATATTCAACCTGGTATCGATTTCTTCCATAAGTTGAAGTCACAAGGCATCTTCGTTCCGGTTACTGCCAATGCTTCAGCATTTGCCTCAGGATCGTTCAAGATCATGTTGACATGGGATTACAACGCTCCTGGTTTCATCGCACTTGCTAAGACAATTGGAAAGACAGTTAAGTGCACCTATCCAAAGGATGCATTAGTCGCAGGTACTCCATATGTTCTAGCAATCAATAAGACTGCTCCACATCCAGCCGCCGCACGTCTTTGGGAAGAACTTATGTTCTCAATGAAGAACGGTAAGTTGGCTGAGGACCTAACCGCAGCAGATCTTGCTCTTCCACCAGCCGAACTATTTGCCCTTGTAATGGGCGGACAGAACGTATACATCAGTGGTGGAGCATCGCCAATTACATCAGCGTCAATGACAGATAAGGTTGCCCCACCAACTGCATTGACTGTTCCAGCTGGTCTACCAAAATCAGTTCTACCGAGCTTGGCCCAGCAGAATGTTGCAACAGCCGTGCTCAAGACCGCTTGGTCGAAGATCTAACTTCGTGTCAATTACGATCGCGAAGCGGACCGATTCCCTTAAAACAGGAGTCGGTCCGCTTCACTTCGCGCAGAGGGTTAGCTCCTTTAAGTCTCTCCTTCCCCTATTTCCTTTTTTTGCATTCGTTGCCTATTTTCTTCTTTTCCCTTTAACCTTCATTGTCCGAGATGCATTTCTAGATAATGATGGAAAATTCACCTTTTCAAATTTTGAAGAGTGCTTTAAAGGCGTTTACGGACACTCTTTCTTTGTATCAATACAACTTTCACTCATCTCTGCCGCCATTGGCGCAGTCGCAGGTGCTTTAATCGCTAGTGCAATTGTTAAAACTGGAACCAAATCACGTCGCGCAATTGCAGCGACCGCCTCCGTATTAGCTAACACAGGTGGAGTTCCGCTTGCATTCATGTTTCTTGCAGGATTCGGGTCCGAGGGATTAGTGACTAAGGCACTTAAATTCCTTGGGTGGGACTTGTATGCAGGTTCTTTCACGCTCTTTTCCGCAACAGGTATCGTTTTGGTCTACTCTTTTTTCCAAATTCCCTTAATGGTCTTGATCTACTCTCCAGCGCTAGAAAATGTTAAACCCGAATGGCGAGAAGCTAGCGATTCCCTTGGTGGCACTAAAACTACGTATTTTCTTAGAGTCACTGTCCCACTGCTATTTCCTGCTTTTCTCTCAACTTCTCTTTTGCTATTTGCTAATTCCTTTTCTGCCTACGCCACGGCTCGGGCAATGACTAGCGGAACTTTACCTCTCATGCCCCTACTTATTGGAAACCTCGTAGATGGAAATGTGATCGCTAACCAACAGCATCTAGGACATGCGATGGCCGTCTGCATGGTTGGTGTCTCCATTATCGTGATGAGCATCTATGTCCTTGTTTTGCGGTTTTCGAAGGTGAAGCGATGAAACAAAGATTGAATTTCAGCAATTACATCGTCCTTCTCGCCGCGAGTGCCTTCTTTATATTTCCGATGGTTGCCGCTTTTGAATTCTCCCTGCGAATCAACGAAGGAAAATCTTACGGGTTCGCAAACTATCGATGGGTATTTGCCGAGGATGGATTCGCAACTAATCTGGGTGTCTCTTTTCGCTTAGCTCTTCTTACTGCCATCTGTGTTCTGGTCTTAATGGTCCCCACAATTGTCTATCTACATCTAGGTGGAGCACGGTGGAAGCGTCTCGTAGAATTTGTCTGTCTAGTTCCATTAGTTGTGCCCGTGATTTCTTTCGCTCTCGGTGTAGGAACGGCATTTCCCACTTTTCTGCAATCTACTGTCTATGAACTTTCATTCTTATACGTGATTGTTTCACTTCCTTACACCTACCGAGCTCTAGACGTGGGCCTCTCATCTATTCCTTTGTTGACTTTAGTGGAGGCATCGCGTGCATCTGGTGCATCAATGCGACAAACGCTGATGTACGTGATCATTCCAACAATTCGGACCGCCGTGAACGGAGCGATTTTCTTAGCTGTTGCGCTCTCCCTTGGTGAATTCACGCTAGCTGTCTTATTGCATTGGGACACATTCCCAACCTGGATTGCCAATGTATCTCAAGGTCATATATTGAATGCTATTGCCCTTTCAGTGCTCTCATTATTTGGTGCGTGGATAGTTGTCATGATCTTTGCCCTTGCTCCCAAATCTCTTCGCTCAAACAAAATACAGGAGGCAACAAAGTGATATCCGAAAACAGAGTCTCGGTTGAACTCAAAGGACTTCGAAAAGTTTACGGAACTGCCGTTGCGCTAGATAATTTCAGTCTTGACATTGCTCCTGGCGAACTCGTGGCACTTCTTGGGCCATCTGGTTGCGGAAAGACAACTGCGTTGCGCATTCTTGCTGGATTAGATACCGATCATGAAGGCCAAATTCTCATTGACGGCAAGGATATTGCTAGCGTTCCTGCCAATAAACGAAATATGGGAATGGTCTTTCAGGCGTATTCACTCTTTCCAACTATGACCGTTTTGGAAAATGTTGCCTACGGATTACGTGTGAGAAGAGTTGATCGAGAAAAGAGAAACAAGAAAGCTCAAGAATTGTTGGACCTGGTTGGGCTTGGGGAAATGGGCGCCCGATTAGGCCATCAACTCTCTGGCGGGCAGCAACAGCGTGTGGCTCTAGCGCGAGCACTAGCAATTCAACCCAATGTTCTTTTACTCGATGAACCACTTTCAGCATTGGATGCACAAGTACGGACCCAATTGAGAGATGAAATCAAACGTATTCAAATCGAGGTAGGAACTACGACCTTATTTGTAACCCACGATCAAGAAGAGGCAATGGCTATTGCTGATCGTGTAGGAGTGATGCGACATGGCGTCCTAGAGCAATGCGCACCGCCCCAAGAGGTTTACCTCAACCCTGCAACTGTAAAAGTTGCCAAATTTGTGGGAGCGATGAACTTGATGCCAGTAGAGATTCTTTCATCGTCATCGGTCAGTATTTATGGGCAGAGTGTTGCTTTGCGCGAAGGCGGAAGCGTGCCTGGAACGATGGCCCTGGTGCGTCCTGAACAACTCTCCCTCACCTTGGCAAAGACCCAAGGCCGAGCTTCTGCAACGGTATTTAATCTCACCTTTCTTGGACCTTTGACTCGCATTTCAGTGCGAATGACAGGAGATGCACGTACTTTGTTTGTCTCTATGCCAAGCTCGGCGGCATTGGAATTTGTAGCAGGTTCACTCGTTGACCTTCGTGTTCTTGCTACATCGGTGCTGCTAGACGCATAGAATTCATTACATGATTACCCTCGCGGAATCTCGCGAACTTATCCGCGAGATTCCTGATTACCCGTTGCCGGGTATTAGGTTTCAGGATCTCACTCCCCTGTTAGGTCATGGGGAAGGATTTGCCTGCGTAGTACAAGCGTTAGAGCCTCTAGTCAAAGATGCAACACTTATTGCAGGAATTGAAGCGCGTGGTTTCATTTTTGCAGCGGCGCTAGCTAAATCATTGAATCTAGGTTTCATACCAATTCGCAAAGCAGGCAAGCTTCCTCATGTAACCATTGAAGAGAGCTATGGCCTTGAATACGGGACCGATGTCTTGCAGATTCATGCTGATGCATTTACACAGGGGTCTAGGGTGCTTCTACTTGATGATGTTTTGGCAACCGGTGGCACAGTAGTCGCCGCATCTACACTTATTTCACGACTTGGCGGATCAATAGTTGGCGCAGCAGCAGTATTGGAGATTTCTGGACTTGGCGGACGCGAACGCTTCCAAGAAAAACACCCAAATATTGGTTTTGATTCGTTGTTTCTGGTCTAAACTTCACTCACAACCTGGCAGGATTAGCCCGTGGCCGAGTTAATTTATTATTGCGGGACGATGGATAGCGGTAAATCCACCCTCGCCCTACAAACAGCGCATAATCATCAGAGCCGCGGACGTACAGGCGTGATCTTCACAAGTAAGGATCGAGCCGGAAGTGGTTTGATTTCATCTCGATTAGGACTCCAACGTGAGGCCTTAGAAGTCGATTCATCGTTAGATTTGCATCGATTCGTTGTTGATCAGTTATCAGTAGGTGAACGCATTGATTATGTAATCTGCGACGAAGCACAGTTCTATCAACCAGAGCAGATTGAGCAGCTGGCCAAGATTGTCGATGGATTAGGCATAGACGTTTTCGCATTCGGTATTCTGACCGATTTTCGAACATCGCTATTCCCGGGTTCTGCGCGTTTAGTGGAATTAGCTGATCGCGTTAATACCCTCCAAGTAGAAGCGCTTTGTTGGTGTGGAAACCGAGCAACACATAATGCCCGCACCTCGGGTGGAGTGATGATCACCGAGGGAGAACAAGTTGTAGTGGGAGACGTTGTCCCAGGTCAGGAGATCTCTTACGAGGTCTTATGCCGCAGACATCACATGCGTCGAGTAACGGCCAAAGCATCTCGCGCTGCACATTCCTCCTATGACCCACTACCCTTCAATTCTTAAGTACATCCTCTGAAAGGTTTCTCATGAAAACACGCGGTCTTGTCGTTAACCATGCTAGTGCTCCCCTTGTTCCATGGGAGTTTGATCGCAGAGACCTTGGAGCAGATGATGTCGCGTTGGATATCGCCTTCGCAGGTATTTGCCATTCAGACATTCACCAAGCACGCGAAGAGTGGGGTCCTGCAATATTTCCCATGGTTCCTGGACACGAAATCGTTGGAACGGTGCGCGAAATCGGACCCTCTGTCACTAAATTTGCTGTTGGTGACCGTATAGGCGTTGGAGTATTTATTGATTCGTGCCGCACCTGTGAAAACTGCGTCCGTGGGTTGCAGCAGTATTGCACGCAAGGAATGACGGGAACCTACAACACAATGGAACGCGATGGCACAACAATCGCTCAAGGTGGCTATTCAAACCTTTTCGTTATTAATCAAGATTACGCAGTGCACGTACCAAACAATCTAGATATGGCAGGGGTTGCACCGCTACTTTGCGCTGGCATCACTCTCTATTCCCCATTGAAACATTGGGGCGCCAAACCAGGTATGAGAGTCGGCGTAATGGGATTGGGCGGCCTTGGTCACATGGGCGTTAAATTCGCAGCAGCACTTGGTGCTCATGTAACCGTGCTTTCGCATTCACCCGGTAAAGAAGCAGATGCCAAAGCTATGGGAGCCCATGAATTTGTCGTCACAAAAGATCCCAAGAACTTGAAGGCACTTGCCTCAACTTTTGACCTAATTCTCAATACTGTCTCCGCAGAACTTGATATCAATACCTACCTCGAGCTCTTGAAACTCGATGGCACCCTTGTCGTAATTGGACTTCCGGGTAAGCCATATTCGGTAGAAGTTGGGACGCTGCTAGGAGCTCGACGTTCGATGTCGGGATCGATGATCGGTGGCATTCCTGAGATGCAAGAGATGTTGGATTTCTGTGGCGAGCACAATATTACAAGTGACGTAGAAATTATCTCAGCTGATTACGTAAACACCGCTTACGAACGCACCGTTGCAAGTGATGTTAAATATCGTTTCGTGATTGATGCAACAACTATCTAATCTTAGGCAACGAAGCTGTGTAGTCCCCATGCAAGTAGTGGGGCTACTGCTAATGCAGGTAGAAGATTTCCTACCGCCATCTCGCGAATTTTCAAAAGCTTAATACCTATACAAAGAAGCATTACACCGCCGGTGGCTGTCATCGCATCAACTTGATAACCCGCCATGACGCTTCCTAAACCTATTCCAATCACGGTCCAGAACCCTTGGTAGATACCAACAGGGATAGCCGAAGCCGCCACTCCCCAACCTAATGAAGCGGCAAAAGCCATTGCGGCGAAGAAATCCAAGGTGCTTTTTAATAGAAGTTGATTAATTCCAGTCGACATTCCATCGCTCACACTGCCGAGTATTGCTAAGGGACCTATCGCGAAAAGCAAAGCGGCCGAAACAAAACCTTGGACAAAAGTACTTTCTTTGGATGCGCGAAAACGAATTCGCAACCTATCCCCCATTGCATCAAGGCGATCTTCAAGTCGCACCGATGAACCAATTAATCCGCCGATAAGGAGTGCTCCTAAAATTGTAAGCAAACTCCAACCCGTAGGTAGAGCAGAAACATATCGTTTGGACCACATGCTGATAAGCGCACCGGCTCCACCAAGAAGCGTTGTCAAACCTAAAACGTCGGTTATCAACTCTCTTGTGCGAGCAGGCATTCGAGATCCAACTAAAACTCCGATGCTGGCTCCGGCAACAATCGTGAAGATATTAATTACCGTGCCAATTCCAGGAAACATTATGCAAACCGAATCAAAGAAGCAACTCCAACAACAAGGCAATAGATAGCGAATGGGTAGAGAGTGCGAGTCTTGAACCACTTAACAAGAAATTTAACAGATGCATACGTGAAGATAAACGAAGTAACTGAACCAGCCAAGATTGGTCCAATC
>QYPT01000045.1 GCA_007280125.1 Streptomycetaceae bacterium
ACATGGGATGCACCTGCTGATTTAGCCGTACTTATTGCTGAATCGGCGCTCTTGCTAAGCGGCAGGGCAAGGAAATCAGCATCTACTGCGCGAGAATTGGTCACAGACATAGATGAAGTGTGGGTGAAAGGCAAGGTATTCTCAACTCATGAGCGATTCATCTTTTTCCACCCGAGTCCTGCATGCCGCTACTGGATCAACAAAGAGTGCGCTGGGCTGGGGCCAAGAAGCGGCCATCCGAATGCTGCACAACAACTTGGACCCCGCAGTGGCCGAACACCCAGAGAAACTTGTTGTCTACGGCGGCACAGGCAAGGCCGCGCGTGATTGGCCATCCTTTGATGCCATCGTGCGCACACTGACCAAGCTCAAAGATGATGAGACCCTGTTGGTGCAGTCAGGAAAACCTGTTGGAGTGTTTCAAACACATGAATGGGCACCGCGCGTATTAATCGCGAACTCAAACCTTGTGGGGGATTGGGCTAACTGGCCTGAGTTTCGTCGCCTAGAACATATGGGTCTGACTATGTACGGGCAGATGACTGCCGGTTCATGGATATACATCGGTACACAAGGAATTTTGCAAGGCACCTATGAAACATTTGCAGCAATTGCACATAAGCGCTTTAACGGAACACTTCAAGGAACTCTTACTCTCACCGCCGGTTGCGGTGGCATGGGTGGAGCGCAACCTTTAGCTGTGACCATGAATGGTGGAGTCTGCCTCATTATCGATGTAGATAAATCTCGTTTGGAGAAACGGATTGAATCTCGCTACCTCGATGAGATAGCAAATAATTTGGATGATGCGGTTGAAAGAGTTCTCAATGCAAAATCCAAGAGTCTTCCTCTATCTGTTGGATTAGTTGGAAACGCGGCAGTTCTTGTTCCGCAACTTCTAACTATGGGGATTGCAATCGACATTGTCACTGATCAAACGTCAGCGCATGATCCACTTGCCTACATTCCGATTGGCGTGGATATAAATGATGCTGCTCAACTAGCTAAAGATGATCCTGAAGATTTCACTAAGCGCTCGCGCGATGCAATGGCAAAGCACGTTGAAGCGATGGTTGGGTTTATGGACATTGGCGCTGAGGTATTTGATTACGGTAATTCAATCCGCGATGAAGCACGCCAAGGTGGATACTCTCGCGCCTTTGCATTTCCCGGATTTGTCCCTGCCTACATTCGTCCACTGTTTTGTGAAGGCAAAGGGCCATTTCGTTGGGTTGCACTCTCTGGAGATCCAAAAGATATTTACCGCACAGATAAAGCGGTACTTGATCTCTTTCCTGAAAACGAAGGACTCCACCGCTGGATCACAATGGCGCAAGAAAAGGTTGCATTCCAAGGTCTGCCAGCTCGCATTTGTTGGTTAGGTTATGGCGAACGCGACAAAGCCGGCCTTGCTTTTAACGATCTTGTTGCTCGCGGTGAAGTATCTGCTCCCATTGTTATCGGTAGAGACCATTTAGATTGTGGTTCTGTCGCATCCCCATATCGCGAAACCGAATCGATGATGGATGGCTCGGATGCAATCGCTGACTGGCCACTACTCAATGCAATGGTCAATATTTCATCAGGTGCTTCATGGGTATCTATCCACCATGGTGGCGGAGTAGGCATTGGGCGATCGATGCATGCTGGACAAGTATCCGTTGCAGATGGCACGAAATTAGCCGCTCAAAAGTTAGAGCGAGTTCTTACTAATGATCCCGGCATGGGAGTTATTCGCCATGCTGATGCCGGATACGAGGGTGCACTCAGTACTGCTCGTGAAAAGCATGTTCATCTACCGATGTTGGACACCGAATAAAAATGTCCCGCACGCTCGTCGTCAACATCGGATTGCTTGTAACAAACGACCTTTCCGTTGATGGCGGTCCGCTAGGTGTTATCGAGAACGCCGCATTTATTGTTGAAGATGAAATTGTCACGTGGGTTGGTGCGAACGGAGATGTTTCACACAAGGATGTAAGCAATACCGTAGATGCGCATGGACGTTGTGTGATTCCAGGATTCGTTGATAGTCATTCGCATTTGGTTTTTGCAGGGGACAGAAGCGCAGAATTTCGCGCACGCATGCAAGGCGAACCATATGCAGCTGGCGGGATCAACTACACGGTAGAACTCACTCGTGCTGCAAGCAATGGCGATCTCCTTGCAAGTGCTCGCAGACTCTTTGCCGAAGCAACTGCTTCCGGTACCACCACGATGGAGACTAAATCTGGTTATGGATTGACAGTTGATGATGAAGCGCGTTCGTTAGCTGTTGCAAAACAAATTACCGATGAGACAACATTCCTGGGCGCACACATTGTCCCTAAAGAATTTAAGAGCTCTCCTGAAGATTATGTTGATCTTGTCTGCGGACCCATGCTCGATGCCGCGCTACCCAATTCAAAATGGATTGATGTTTTCTGCGACAAAGGAGCTTTCACAGCAGATCAGGCTCGCAGGATTCTTAGCGCGGGTATGGCAAAGGGACTTCTTCCTCGTTTGCACGCTAATCAATTGGAACCAGGTGAAGGCGTCCAACTTGGCGTCGAACTTGGAGCCGCATCGGTAGATCACGTGAGCCATTTGTCCGATGCAGATGTTGCCGCTCTTTCGAAGTCCAAGACCGTTGCCACGTTATTACCTGGCGCTGAATTCTCCACACGATCTGCATACCCTGATGCCCGCAGACTCTTTGAAGCAGGAGTCACCGTTGCACTTGCCTCCGATTGCAATCCGGGTAGTTCGTACACAACAAGCATGCCTTTTGTTATTGCGGTGGCAGTTCGCGACATGTATTTCTCACCGGAGCAAGCGCTCTGGTCTGCGACCAAAGGCGGAGCACAGGCACTTCGCCGCACTGATGTTGGCCATTTAGGCAAAGGCGCAAGCGCCGATTTTTCAATCTTAGGTACGCACACATATATGCATCTGGCTTATCGTCCAGGTGTCCAATTAATAGATGAGGTATGGCGCCATGGTGTCCGAGTCAAATAAAACCGTAAACCTAGGAATCAGCGGAGTGAGCTTTGATGATGTCATCAACGTTGCACGCCACGATGCCAAAGTTGTCATCACACCTGAGGCCATTGCTGCAATCGGAAAGACCCGTACTTACATCGATGGGTATGCAGCTGGAGGAATACCTGTTTATGGAGTCTCAACAGGATTCGGCGCTCTTGCTAATCGCCACATTGACGTAAAAGACCGCACACAACTTCAGAAATCTTTGATTCGTTCACACGCGGCAGGTGTTGGTCCTGCAGTAGAACGCGAAGTTGTACGCGCACTTTTGTTTTTACGTCTCCGCACCATGACGTCAGGTCGCACTGGTGTCCGTGTTGAAGTTGCACAAATCTATGCAGATTTCCTCAACGCTGGCATCACTCCAGTTGTTCCAGAATTTGGATCACTTGGTTGCAGTGGAGACCTCGCACCTCTCTCTCATTGCGCACTTGCGATGATGGGCGAGGGCGTTGTCCACGATGCATCTGGTAAGGAAATGCCGTCGTCGGATGCCATGAAAGCAGCAGGAATTAACCCGATTGAATTACAAGCCAAGGAAGGTCTTGCGCTCATCAACGGCACTGACGGGATGCTCGGCATGTTAATCATGGCTTGTGCTGATTTGTATGAACTCTGCACTGTTGCTGACATTACTGCTGCAATGAGTATTGAAGGCTTGCTTGGTACGGATCGCGTATTTGCGCCAGACCTGCATGCACCACTGCGTCCGCAGGTTGGTCAAGCGGTCAGTGCTGCAAATATCTATGCAATGTTGCGCGGATCAGGAATTGTCGCCTCCCACTTAGAAAATGATTCACGTGTACAAGATGCCTACTCACTTCGTTGCGCGCCACAAGTTGCCGGCGCTGTCCGAGATACAGTTGATTACGCATCCACTATTGCTTTGCGCGAACTTCAAAGTTCCATCGATAACCCGGTTGTTTTGCCTGATGGTCGCGTGGAATCCAATGGAAACTTCCATGGCGCACCTGTTGCCTATGTCCTGGATTTCCTTGCAATTGCCGCGGCAGATCTTGGTTCAATTTCCGAGCGTCGTACCGATCGCATGTTGGATCAACACAGATCCTCTGGATTGCCACCATTTCTTGCCCATGACCCAGGAGTGGATTCTGGCCTCATGATTGCTCAATACACGCAGGCCTCTTTGGTGAGTGAAAACAAGCGTCTGGCATCACCGGCCAGCGTTGATTCGATTCCTAGCTCTGCAATGCAGGAAGACCATGTATCGATGGGATGGAGCGCCGCGCGCAAATTGCGCAAAGTCGTAGAAAACCTTTCGCGCATACTTGCAATCGAACTAGTCACATCTGCCCGCGCCATTGAATTTCGCAAAGAATTCAAACCAGCCGCTGCAACTGCAAGTGTTGTAAAAGAACTTCGCACCGTTGTAGCTGGTGTCGGTCCAGATCGTTTTCTTTCGCCAGAACTTGAAGCAGCAGTGACATTGGTTCAATCAGGCAAAGTCGTTGCAGCTGCTAAATCGGTAGTGAAAGAGCTTCGTTAACTTTTTCTCGAAGCAACACCGCATGCACCTTCAAGTACCAACAACGCACCTAGTCTGACTGTTCGCTGATCTGGAGTATCTAGAGTCGCATCGATTTCGGTGATATCTATTGCACGAACTCGTGCATCAGCACCAGCCAAGAATGCAGCCTGACGCAATTCATCAGCACTAATTCCACCGGGTACTGATGCTGGGCATGCTGGCACTACGGCGCGATCACATACATCAACATCTAGGTCGACATATATTTCACGTCCGCCCGCGCCTGCAATTTCTAGAGCCTCTGCCATGACATCGGCCATTGGTCGCTTACGAAGAACATCACGAGTGACAACGTGAATGCCTTCATCCTTTGCGCGTTGTGAGTACTCGCGGCTATTAGCAAAATCCGAAATTCCTATTTGCACAATGTTCTTTCCAGATAATCCCGCCTGAATCAATCGCCACACTGGGGACCCGTTGGAAACTCCATCGCGTAAATCATGGTGTGCATCCAAAGTTATCAATCCGATTTTGGATAAGTCAGGCCACATTCCCGCAGCCACTGAATATGTAATGGAATTATCTCCACCTAAAGCAATTAGCAATTTGTGATTTGCTCTTACATCTGCGACAGCCGCAGCAACTTTCTTCTCTCCTGATTCATGTTCGGGAGAATCAACATCACCTAAGTCGCAAAGTGAGAAGTCACGAAGATCAACGTCATGTGCACTTGAGTATGTTGAATACCGAGCTAGCGCATCACGAATAGCGCCTGGTGTTTGGTGTGCAGATGTTGCCGATAAAGAAACTTCGTGTGCAGGTATTCCAATGAGCGCCACATCTGCGCCTTCACTTGGGCCAGAAAAAATAGTATGTGCCCGAGTCCATTTAGGATCATGTGACAAATGCGCGCTAGCCATGTCGGTCATCGTACGCGAAGGCTATGCAAGTGCGGCAATTGCATCATGATTTACGCCTATTTATAGGGTTTCATTGTTACTGCGAGCAAAGGTATCCTTTACTCAAGAAGAGTCGCCCGGATCACCGCGTTACAACTAGTTTTCTAGTGGTACCGAGGAAAGTCCGGACTCCACAGAGCAAGGTGGTGGGTAACGCCCACCCGGAGCAATCCGCGGGATCAGTGCCACAGAAAATAGACCGCTCATGCAAATGAGTAAGGGTGAAACGGTGGTGTAAGAGACCACCAGCATTTACGGCAACGTATATGGCTAGGTAAACCCCACTTGGAGCAAGACCAGACAGATAGCGTTTGAGAACTGCTCGTTCGAGCTATTGGGTAGGTCGCTTGAATCTGTTAGCAATAGCAGATCTAGATGGATGGTGATCAGTTCGCAAGAACGACAGGATCCGGCTTACAGGGCGACTCTTCTTTAAAAATTCTAAAGTTGCAGTTTTTTAATTTGTATTACGAGAGCCGGCACTGAAATTGTTGCTGCTGTCCAGACGACTTCAAAATCTATTCGGTGATATGCGTGTGCCAGCAATAC
>QYPT01000057.1 GCA_007280125.1 Streptomycetaceae bacterium
CCTTTATATAACCATCCGCTAACGCCTGAAGCCCAGTTGCATCTAAATCAGGAATGCTCTCCACGCCAAATGTTGCAAGAACTCGTGTTTCAATCTTATGAAACTCGTCCGGTGGAACATCACAAACAATGCGCCCGTACATATCTACAAATCGGCGGTAAGAATCCCAAGCAAATTTTGGGTTACCAGTTTGTTCGGCCATACTCTGAGCGACTTCTGGTGTCATGCCCACATTTAGAACTGTTTCCATCATTCCTGGCATAGAAAATTTCGCGCCACTTCGAACTGAAACAAGTAATGGCTTGCCAGAATTGCCAAATGCTTTTCCAGTTGATTTTTCTAAATCTTTTAGCGCACTTGCAATCTCACTTTGAAGTGCTTCGGGCATTGTTCCCGAACTTAAATATTCTCGGCAAGCTTGTGTTGTAATTGTGAAGCCTGGGGGTACTGGTAAACCTATGCGAACCATCTCGGCAAGGTTTGCGCCCTTGCCACCTAATAAATCAGATTGAGTGCGATCTCCTACTGTAAACGGATGCACTAATTTCTCGGTCATCATCTCCCAATCTTGATTCACGGTTACCCCCTTAATCTTTGCATAAAAATCAGGCACCGCGTCGTTAGTTTCTCACTCAGCGGACTCTACCCGCGCTCAAGACATGACGATTTCGTTGACAGCACTTACCCTCATCCCTAGGCTTCACAAATATTGAGTTGAATTGACGAGTGAAATTTCCTAAGCAAGAGGAGTGGAATTGATGCTGAAGAAATTGATCCTAGATTCTTGGTCACCTTCACAATGATGAAGCAATCATCTAGCGTCGTCGAGCTACTCGTCCACATGGTTTCCTTTGATACCGTGAATGAAGTCACCTCAAAAGTACCTTTCCCCGAAAGGAAGATGCTCGAATCAATTGAGGATCTTGCACAGGCGTGGGGTTTCAATACAACTCATTTACCCATTGCTTCCAATCCAGATGACACTAGCTATAACCTATTAATTACCTATGAGGCCTCACCTGATGCTCCATGGCTCTGGCAACACTCATCGATTCTGGCGAAATTAGTCGGTTGCAAGTATGTAAGGGAGTTGGCTGCTCCCGAGTTTTCATTGACTCATCACGAAATCGGTCAAGAGCTTATTGCGATAGCAAAACATGCGGAGCTCGCGTTCACGCGGCGGCATATCGACTTAGGCAACGAAGTTGAGGCAACTGATCTCTGGTTTGGGTTATCAATGTGACTCACTGAATTATGACGAGAGGGTTAAAAGATGTTAAGTAAAGAAAGTAAAATGCGAGACTTCCCAAACCTAGCAAACAGAATTTATCTCAATACTGCTGCAGAAGGAATCCCACCACAAAGTGTCTTGACCGCCCTCAACCAATACGGTCAAGACAAATTGTTGGGTATGGATGGGCGGTTACTTCACGAAGAGCAATGGAGGCAAGTGAGGGCTAAATTTGCCCAAATGATCGGGCTGACCGTTACCGATACCGGCATTGCGTCATGTTCTTCAGAAGCCTACAACTTAGCGAATCTTGCACTTCGCCTTAAAGTAAACGATGAAGTGATTATAAATGATCTAGATTTTCCAGCTGGAGCAACTCCTTGGATGACCGACTCTTCACCAGCCAACGTCAAGGTCTGGAGAAGTAAAGACGGAGAGCTCCATACCGAAGACCTTATAAAGTTGCTGAGTCCGAAAACACGCCTGGTCAACACTTCTCTCGTCAGTTTTCATGATGGTACGCGAGTTGATGTCAATGAAATTTCAGATGCCGTTCGTCGGCACTCAGGCGCCATGCTGGCTGTTGATATAACTCAGGCACTCGGAAGAATTCCACTAGATCTCAAGAAAGCTGATCTCATAATTAGTTCAACACATAAATGGCTTCTCGGTTCTCATGGTGGAGGTTTAGTTGGAGTTTCTCCTGAAAGAGCCGAAGAGTGGAATGTCCCGGCTGGCGGTTGGTTTAATATTAAAAACGCCTTTGATTCTTCTAGATTTGAATCAATAAAGCTCAAAAAGGGCGCAGAAAGCTTCATGGTTGGAATGCCAAATTACCCAGCTGTATACCCCGTCAACGCAGCCTTCGATTACATAATGAAAATCGGAGTCCAAGAAATCGATGATCACTGTAAAAGTTTGGTCTCCATGTGCCGTTCTGCAATAGCCGAACTCCCCGTGGAACTCCTTGGAGCTAAAAACCCGAAACTTCAATCAGGAATTATCGCCTTCAGGCATCCAAATATCGAAAAGATCCACGCTGCACTTTACGTGGAGAATATTCACACGATGCTCCATGCTGGAAGAATGCGCATTTCAATTCACGGATACAACGATGAGGCAGATATAAATAGATTCTTAGAAGTACTCGCTAGTGCTCTCGCAAGCTTTCCGGCATAACGGATATTTGGAAGTAGAGAATATTTAGAATGAGAGAATTTGAGGGTTTGGCGGCAGTCGTAACTGGAGCTTCATCTGGTATTGGATTCGCGACTGCGACAAAGTTAACGCAAGGTGGAGCGATAGTATTTGGATTAGACCTCTCACCTGGTGTTGTGTTTGATAATTACCCGTGGATCGAATGCGATATAGGAGATACGGCTTCAGTCTCGAATGCATTCAAACTCATAGCATCCGAAGTAAGCGTCGTTGACATACTTGTCAACAATGCAGGCATTGGCGCTGTCGGAACTATTGAATCTACCGAGGATGCTGTATGGCAACGTGTCCTAAATATCAATGTGGTTGGAACCGCGCGTGTTTCGCGTGAAGCACTGCCTTTTCTTAGGTTAAGTAAATCGACAAGTATCGTAAATGTTTGCTCAATTGCAGCAACTGCTGGAATACAAGCACGCGCTTTATACAGTGCATCGAAAGGAGCCATACTCTCACTTACCTTGGCAATGGCTGCCGACCATCTCCAAGATGGAATTCGCGTCAATTGCGTAAATCCTGGCACCGCCGATACACCTTGGGTTCAACGCCTTCTTGCGGCCGCAGCAGATACTGATCTGGCACTTGCCGCTCTCAAAGCCCGCCAACCCATGGGACGTCTCGTAACAGCTGATGAGGTAGCCCATGCAATATGCTTTCTAGCAAGTCCGATGAGTTCATCAACCACGGGCACATCAGTCGCGGTCGACGGCGGAATGCAAGGACTTCGGGTCAAATGAAGGGGTTCCTATTGTGACGCTGAGCAACAGAAAGACATCAAAATTTTCCGCTCATAATGTGAATCGTCAGTTTCCCCGCATAAAGGAATTGGCTCCTTTGTTGAAATTCAAAGGCCCGAGATTAAATCGTAAGAAAGCTCGCTTGGCTGATGCACTAACTATTTGGGATCTACGTACCATCGCCAAGAGGCGCACTCCAAAGGGGCCTTTTGATTACACCGATGGCTCCGCCGAATCAGAAACTAGTTTGGAGCGAGCCAGGCAGGCTTATAGAGATATCGAATTTATTCCTAACATTTTGCGAGATGTATCAAACGTCGATCTAACTCGAACATCCCTCGGAGAAACCTTCGCAATGCCTATGGGAATTGCTCCAACTGGATTTACTCGAATGATGCAGACCGAGGGAGAAATTGCAGGTGCGCGAGCTGCACAAAAATTCGGAATACCATTCTCGCTTTCCACTCTAGGCACTACAACTATTGAAGACGTTATGACCGCCGCGCCTAATGGCGTCAATTGGTTCCAGCTCTATATGTGGAAAGACCGACAAGCGAGCATGGCACTTGTCGAACGAGCAAAGAATGCAGGAGTAAAGAATCTACTTCTGACAGTGGATGTTCCTGCAGCAGGGCAACGTTTGCGCGACTATCGAAATGGGCTCACCGTTCCGCCACAGTTAACTCCTACGACAATATTAAATGCCCTCCCAAGGCCGGCCTGGTGGATTAATTTTCTCACCACCCCTGCAATTTCTTTTGCTTCGCTGCCCAATTGGCCTGGAACTGTAGGCGAACTACTCGATTATATGTTCGATCCAACAATGACTTTTGATGACCTGGCATGGATTAGAGAACATTGGGATGGCACGTTAACAATTAAAGGCATCCAGAATCTAGAAGATGCAAAAAAGGCAGCAAAGCATGGAGCCGATGCAATCATTCTTTCCAACCATGGCGGACGCCAACTCGATCGTGCACCAATCCCGTTACATTTATTGGCCGATATTAAGAAGGAGTTTAAGAAGGATTTCGAGATTCATGTAGATACTGGAATTATGCACGGAGCCGATGTGCTTGCAGCCATCGCTCTCGGTGCCCAATTTACTTATGTTGGTCGCGCCTACCTTTATGGACTTATGGCTGGAGGGCAATTGGGCGTAGAGCGAGCACTAGAGATTATGCAAGGACAGATGGTTCGAAATATGAAACTTCTCGGAGTGCAGTCCCTAGAAGAACTCTCACCAAAGCATGTTCGACTGCTTAAGAGAGATTATTAGAAAACGGAGTTAATGCGATCTTTCAATCACGGTGTCACACAGTGAAAAGAGCGCAGAAGTAGCGTCACATATAGGCAGTGGGCCAAGGGCTAAGCGAGCTGTCTGAGCCACTTGGTGCAACTGAACCCGTGAAACTTCAAGAGCAGGGTGTATCCGCAGCGCACTAAGTACTTGCGCCACAGTCTCCTCTGACTCAATCGGAGCACGAAGGAGTTCTTGCAACTCACGATCTGCAGGATTGGTTGATTTCAAAACATTGAGGGTTACTAAAGTTGGAACGCCCTCTCGCAAATCAGTTCCGGGAGTCTTACCGGAATCAAAAGATTCGCTAGCAATATCAATAACATCATCAGCTAATTGGAAGGCAATTCCCATCTGTTCTCCAAATTTAGTTACGGTCTCAACAATCTCAGAACTACATCCAGAAAGTAGCGCGCCGTATCTAGCGCTCGTGGCAATTAATGAGCCAGTCTTATCGGCTACGACCTGCATGTAATGTGCCAATGGGTCAGCGCCTGCATCGGGGCCTTGAGTTTCCATAATCTGCCCAATAACTAAACGCTCGAAGGTGCGCGCTTGTAACCGAACGGCTTCAGGACCTAGGTCAGCAAGTAAATCTGATGCCTTTGCAAAAAGATAATCGCCCGTAAGAATTGCAATCGTATTTCCCCAGCGATTATTTGCACTCTCAACTCCGCGACGAAGTGGAGCCTCATCCATAACATCATCATGATACAAAGTTGCGAGATGTGTGAGTTCGCAAACGACTGCTGCTTCAATAATTTCATATCGGGTTGAATCACCAAGATGTGAAGATATTAAGGTCAGTAATGGTCGCAAACGCTTGCCACCCGCAGCCAAGAGGTGGTGAGAAGTTTCCTCGACTAGAGGGTAATCGCCTTTAATATGTGAATTGAGGAGAGACTCAACTTGAACAAGTCCCTGCGTTAGCGCTTCTTCTAGCTCCGGAGAAACACTAGGGATGCCAAAGGCAGACATTAGCGAATGAATATCGCCGTCGAGGAGATGAAGTTAAGTAATGGCGCAGGAAATAAGCCAAGGAAGATCGTGATGGCAAAAGCGGTGACAATACTCAATCGCGTCAAGAATGAAGGAATAATCACGCTAGTACCATCTTCGACAGGGTCACTGAAGAACATAAGAACAATGACTCGAATATAGAAGTAAGCGGCAATTGCGCTCGAGAGAACGCCGACTATAACTACAGACTTATTGCCATTTTCATATGCCGCTGAGAAGATTGAAAATTTCCCAATAAAGCCACTTGTTAGTGGGATTCCAGCGAAGGCCAAGAGGAAGGTTGCAAAGAGTGTGGCAACAAATGGTGAACGTTTGCCAAGTCCAGCCCATCTATTGAGATCAGTAATTTCACCTGAGGAATCTCGGACCAAAGTTACAACGCCGAAAGCTCCTAGCGTCGCGACGCCGTAGGCAATCAAATAGAAGATGCTGGCATCGAGACCGGCTTTACTTAGAGCCAGAACACCTGCAAGCAGGAAACCGGCATGCGCGATAGATGAATATGCAAGCATTCTTTTAATATCACGTTGAGCAATTGCAACGACGGATCCGAAGAGCATTGTAATAATCGCTATAACGGTGATTAGTGGACGCCAATCCCAGTAGGCATTTTCAAATCCCACATAGAAGATACGAAGAAGTGCGCCGAATGCTGCGATTTTGGTAGCAGCTGCCATAAATGCAGTGATGGGTGTCGGAGCACCTTGGTAAACATCAGGTGTCCACGCATGAAACGGAACTGCTCCGATTTTAAAGAGAAGTCCAACTGAAAGGAATGCAATACCAATCAATAAGAAGACAGTGTTGCCATTGGCGGCAGTTATTGCCGCGCCGATTCCTGAAAGTGAGACGGTACCCGCATAACCGTATAGGTATGCCGCTCCAAACAAGAAGAAGGCGGACGAAAAAGCTCCAAGCAAGAAATACTTAAGTGCTGCTTCTTGCGACATTAATCTGCGACGGCGCGATAATCCCGCCATGAGATAAAGAGGGAGAGAAAGCATTTCCAGTGCAACAAATAGCGTGATCAAATCTGTTGAAACCGGGAAGAGCATCATTCCTGCCACTGCGAAAAGTGTCAGAGGGTAAACCTCAGTGAGTTGCTCGCCACTTTGGATTGATTGTGTTTCTTCTTCTGAACCGGGAACTGCTGCAGCAATGACTGTAAAGTTTTCTTGATCTGCAATCAGGAACACTCCAAGGATTGCGATGAACAAGATTGCTCCCTGCATCAATACGCCAGCACCGTCGACAACGGCGGAACCCATTGCTGCCGAAGCTGTTTCTTGATGGCGAATATGCCAAACCTGAGCGAAAGCTAGAACCAATGTTCCAATGGTGACACTTAACTGAAGGACTGGGCGTATCTTGCGCGAGGCAAAGGCTTCAATCATTACACCAATGACTGCGCCGCCGAGAACAATCAGGATTGGCGCAAGAAGTGAGTAAATAAGTACAGGCGCGGTGAAACTAGACATTTACTTACCAGCCTTTTCAATAGAAGGAGCTGGATCGGTGTGACCAGTTACTGACAGGTTGTGAGTCACTGTTGGATTAATGACATTCAATAATGGTGAAGGATAAAAGCCAAGAACCAGAATAATTGCAATTACGGGAGCAATGGCAATTTTCTCACGTAGATTCAAATCCGTAAGCCCCTCGTTACCCGGCATAATTGGCCCGTGCAATGAGCGTTGAATTGGAATCAAAATATAGAGCGCGGCCAAAACAATACCGAAGGTTCCGACTATGGCTGCAACTGGATAGCGGGTATAGGTACCGACTAACACTAGGAATTCGCTCACGAAGCTGGAGAGTCCAGGAAGGGCCAAGGATGACATTCCTGCGAAGAAGAAGACCCAAGCCATCACTGGCGTGACTCTTTGCAGTCCGCCGAAATCGGAAATCTTTGATGATCCGCGACGCGAAGCCATCCATCCCGCTACCAAGAAGAGGGCGGCAGTGGAGAAACCATGATTGAACATATACAAGGTGGCACCTGAGTGACCTTGTGTTGTCATGGCAAAGATTCCCATTGTGATAAACCCAAAGTGGGAGATTGAAGTAAATGCAATGAGGCGCTTGAAATCGGTCTGACCAATCGCCAAGAAAGCACCGTAAATTATCGAAATGACGGCAAGCACCAAAATCACTGGGGTGAATGTCTTTGTTGCATCAGGAAAGAGAGTGAGGCAATAACGAATCATTCCAAAGGTTCCGACCTTATCGAGAACACCTAAAAGCAAAACAGATGTTCCAGGCGTTGCGGCATCAGCAGCATCTGGTAACCAGGTGTGGAATGGCCATAGGGGTGCTTTGATAGCAAAAGCTATAAAGAATCCAAGGAACAAGAAGTTTTGTGTTGTTGAACTAATTTGAAGATGTGACAAGGTAACGGTGTCAAAAGTATGTCCGCCTTGTTCACCAGAGATTACATAGAGAGCGATAATCGATGCCAACATCAGTAATCCACCAAAGAGGCTATAAAGCAAGAACTTCACTGCTGCGGCAGAACGTTTTCCCGTTCCGAATCCTCCAATTAGGAAGTAAACCGGAACCAACATCGCTTCAAAGAAAACATAGAAAAGGAATACATCGGTGGCCGCAAAGACGCCAATCATCATTGTTTCAAGAATGAGAATGAGAATGTAGAAAGTCTTTGCGCTCCAACGTCCTCCGCTAGCTTCATTCCAGCCAGCAAGGACAACGATGGGTGCAAGAAGAACGCTCAGCAAGATGAGGACTAATGCGATTCCATCAACTCCGACTGCGTAGTTAATTCCAAAGGTAGGTATCCAAGAGTGGCTCTCAACAAACTGGAGATCCACGTTATCTCGCTGGAATTGTGTGGCCATTGCGATGCCCGCGATTGCTACAAACACGGTTGTGGCAAGAGCGGCACGTTTTGCTGCCAATGCATTTGTCTTAGGTAGGAAAGCCACAAAGACAGCGCCAAGTAATGGCAATATGCCTAGCGTCGTTAACCAGTTCACGTTACTCATCACAGTGTGACCACCCAAATCGCGGCGACTAAGCCAATAGCTCCGACCAAAATCCACATTGCGTAACTTCGTACGAATCCAGTTTGGGTTAGTCGAAGTGCAGAACCTGATCCTCGAACCAGTCGTGCAACACCACGGACGGCGCCATCAACAATGGATTTATCTGTCACGACAAGGGCGCGAGTGATTCCTTGACCAGTCTTCATGAAGAGCGCTTCGTTGAAGTCATCTTGCAATAGGTCACGACGTGCAATGCGTGTAAAGATTGAAACATCAGAAGGCGCAACGAGAGGTATGTCTTTACGGACATATTTGAGTACCGCTAATCCAACACCGAGAATGACAAGCACGAGTGCCAAGACCGAAACCACGGCCGGCTTAAGAAGTTCGCCCTCGTGTACTGGAGATTGTTCAACAACAGGGGCAAGCCAATTCTTAAGCGAATTTCCATGAGTGAAAATAAAACCTGATGCAACAGAACCAACGGCCAATAAAACCATTGGCAACCACATAAGTGCTGGGGACTCATGAGGATGAGCCTTCTCGGCCCATCGCTTGTTTCCAACGAAAGTTAAAATAACTACG
The DNA here is from genome assembly GCA_007280125.1 of Streptomycetaceae bacterium. Lineage (GTDB taxonomy): Bacteria > Actinomycetota > Actinomycetes > Nanopelagicales > Nanopelagicaceae > QYPT01. Next base: position 9,091 of record QYPT01000057.1, read on the forward strand.
CGGGTCATATAGAAGGCGGTAATTGCCGCACCCAAGAGCGCAGCACTTCCAAGAGTTATTCCTTTTATTCCGCCTGCATTAAATGCAACTTCAATAATCTTGTCTTTGGAATAGAAGCCGGCAAATGGTGGGACGCCGATAATTGCTAAGTAACCCAGTCCGAATGTTGCAAATGTAATCGGCATAAATTTACCGAGTCCACCGTAGCGACGCATATTCACTTCATCATCCATGCCATGCATTACCGAACCGGCACCAAGGAACATGCCCGCCTTAAAGAAGCCGTGAGTAAGTAGGTGCATGATTGCAAATGCGTAACCAGCTGGCCCAAGGCCCGCACCCAAGATCATGTATCCAATTTGAGACATTGTCGAGGCAGCTAGCGCCTTCTTGATATCGTCTTTTGCGGTACCGACAACAGCTCCGAAAAGTAAAGTAATAGCGCCGATGATTGCTACACATAATTGAGCAGTAGGAGCAGCATCGAAAATAAAGTTAGAACGAGTTATTAGGTAAACGCCTGCGGTAACCATTGTTGCCGCGTGAATAAGTGCAGAAACTGGGGTTGGGCCGGCCATTGCATCGCCAAGCCATGCCTGTAATGGGAACTGCGCAGATTTTCCTGTTGCAGCGACAAGCAGCATGATTCCGATTGCAGTCAAGGCGCCAGTGGAGGCTTGTCCTGCATGCTCTTTAACCCCAGCGAATGAAACGGTACCTAGAGTTGCAAAGGAAATCATGATGGCAAGTGAAAGTCCCATGTCACCAACGCGGTTTGCAACAAATGCTTTCTTCGCGGCAGTTGCATAGGTTGGTTTTTGATTCCAGAAACCAATCAAGAGATAGGAAGCAAGGCCAACGCCTTCCCAGCCTACGTAAAGGTTTAGGTATGAATCTCCCAAGACAAGCAGAAGCATTGCTGCAATAAAGAGGTTAAGGAAAGCAAAGAATCTACGGCGATCTAGGTCATGTGACATGTAGGCGATTGAATAGATATGAATCAGTGTTCCGACTCCAGTAATCAGGAGAACAAAACAAATCGAGAGTTGATCAAGCATTAATCCTGCATCAACTTGAAATGATCCAACAGAAATCCAATTGAAGAGTTTTTGTGTTACTGCGCGTTGTTCATTTGAGCGGCCGAGCATTTGCGTGAACTCATAGAGTCCGATTACAAAAGCTCCGCCGGACATTGCAGTACCAAGTAAATGTCCCCACTTGTCCGCCTTGCGACCGGCCAAGAGTAAAAGAGCAGACCCAAATAATGGAAGTGCGATTAGGTAGACCAAGTAATTGCTCGTCATTAGATCACCGCTTCAACAAACTGGCATCATCAACTGATGCCGAACGACGTGAGCGATAGATCGTCACGATGATTGCAAGTCCCACAACAACTTCACACGCTGCAACGACCATTGTGAAGAAAGCCATAACTTGGCCATCTAAGTTGCCGTTGATACGAGCAAAAGTTACAAATGCGAGGTTAGCCGCATTGAGCATTAGCTCAACACACATGAAGACGACGATTGCGTTGCGCCGAACAACTACTCCGATTGCGCCAATTGTGAATAGGAGTGCAGAGACGTATAAATAATTAGCAGCGTTCACTACTTCTCCCCCTCCTCATCTGTGAGTTCAATCAATTGGAAAGGTTTGGAATCAATAACGTCGCCACGAGCCTTCAACATTGCAGAAACCGAAGCCTCTGACGCGGTGCCATCAGGCAAAAGCGCTGGAACATCAACTGCGTTATGAAGGGCATAAACACCTGGGTTTGGAAGCCCCGCGGCATTGGCCAGGGATTCTCCACGAAAACGGGCGATGGAAAGATCGCGCTGAGTTGGTCGTGCAATCAGTCGATGATTATGAGCTAAGACCATCGCGCCAAGAGCTGCCGTGATGAGCAGCGCTGAAACGACTTCAAATGGCCAGACATATCGTGAAAAGAGAAGTTGCGACAAAGCTGGAACATTTCCTTCAGCGTTGGCATCAGCCAAACCGACCATTCCATGACCAAGAGTTGCTCGACCAAGAAGTGAAAGCATTAATCCGCCGAAGCCAATAGCCGCCGTAATTGCAATTGGACGCAATCCTGGAATTGTTTCTTTCAGAGAGTCCGCACTATCTACTCCGACAAGCATCAAGATAAATAGGAAGAGCATCATTACAGCGCCGGTGTACACGACAATCTGGACGATGCCAAGGAAAACTGCATCTTGTGCAATATAGAAAATCGCCAAAGTAATCATGATCCAAGCCAGCAAGATTGCAGAATGAACTGCCTTCTTAGATAACAACATTCCAAGCGCCGCAATTACTGCAAGGGGCGCAAGGAACCAGAAAAGGACTGCTTCGGGTGTCGAAGTCTTGCCTACTTCAATCGCGAGATTAATCATGCTTCACCTCGGATGACGTCTCTTGGGAAGGATGAAAACCTAGAACATCACCCTTGTAATAATTGCTGTCATCCATTCCTGGATACATTGGATGAGGTGGCATCAACATGCCAGCACGAAGAGGGGCAAGTAGATCTTCTTTTTCGAAAATCAATTTCGCGCGAGAATCATCTGCTAGTTCGTATTCATTAGTCATCGTAAGTGCGCGAGTAGGGCACGCTTCAATACATAGACCACAAAAAACGCATCGCAAATAGTTGATTTGGTAAACCTTGCCATAGCGCTCACCCGGGGACATGCGATGTTCGTCAGTATTCGCATCTCCTTCTACAAGGATTGCATCTGCGGGGCAAGCCCATGCACATAATTCGCAACCAATGCACTTTTCTAAACCGTCAGGATGGCGATTAAGTTGATGGCGACCATGAAAGCGTGGGGCGGTAGGTTCTTTAACTTCAGGGTAGGAAACAGTATTGACCTTCTTGAACATCGTTCGAAAAGTGACCCAAAACCCTAGCAATTGCTTTGCAAATGGCGCAGGGCCATCGTTGACAACGGCTACTGATTCCACGGCCTCTAATCCGAGATCGCGACGTGATGGCTCTACTTCGTTGCTCATATGCTCAACCACGTGGGTTCTCCAATTCGACGATTGATGCACCTGGAATAGAAGGCACAGCAAATGTTGGAGCAGCAAAGTTGCTCTCAGGAACTTCGCGTGCACGTTTCTTGGCGCTATCAAAGGCAATATTGATTCCCAGAACTATGAGTACTACTCCACTGGAAAAGGCAAGAACTGTAAGTCGTGGAGCGCCATGCAAGGACATCACACGAAGTGATGCAACAACCATAATCCAGAAGAGGCTTACTGGAATTAATACCTTCCAACCGAATTTCATAAATTGGTCATATCGCATGCGAGGCAAAGTGCCACGAAGCCATACGAAAATAAAGAAGAAGAAAATTACTTTGGTAAAGAACCAAACAATCGTGAACCATCCGCCAAGCCATTGCTCAGTGAATCCAAGTCCTGGAAGTGCGTGATACCCACCCAAGAAGAGAGTCGTTGCAAGAGCGGAGACGGCAACGATGTTGACGTATTCAGCCAAGAAAAAGAGTGCGAACTTTAGAGATGAGTATTCAGTGTGGAATCCGCCAACGAGCTCGCCTTCAGCCTCTGCTAAATCAAAGGGTGCGCGGTTAGTCTCTCCCACCATTGATATTGCATAGATAACAAATGATGGGAATAACACAACTGCAAACCACCATTTTTGCTGAGCAGCGACAATGTCTGATGTTGACATCGAACCGGAATAAATAAATACGGCAACTAGAGATAGGCCCATAGCTACTTCATAAGAAATAACTTGAGCACTTGAGCGAAGACCACCAAGTAATGGATAGGTAGAACCAGATGACCAACCAGCAAGCACGATGCCATAGACACCGATTGATGCAATCGCAAGAACGTAAAGCACACCAACAGGAAGATCAGTTAGTTGCATCGCTGTCTTATGGCCAAAAAGTGTTACTGGCCCACTCATTGGAATTACAGCAAAGGCCATAAAGCATGCTGTGGTGCTAATAATCGGAGCAATAACGAAAACTATTTTGTCTGCAGCCGCAGGAATGAGATCTTCCTTGAGGGCCAATTTCACGCCATCAGCTAGAGCTTGAACTAATCCAAAAGGTCCAACGCGGTTAGGTCCAAGGCGCATTTGCATACGAGCAACGATGCGACGCTCGCCCCACACTGACATAAGCGTAAGAAGTACGCATAAAACGAAAACTAGCAAGCCTTTAACGGCAATCAGCCAGCCTGGATCTTGGCCAAGCAGTTCTGCAGTTGTCATTAGTCTTTCACCACCGTTACAACAGCGCCGTTGGCAACAGCCAATGTGGCGAGAATGTGTGAACCACGTGAATTACGTGGCATCCAAACAGCATCATCGTGAATAGCTCCAGCTTCAACTTCAACAGGAAGCACAATCGCTCCATGCTCATTGGACACTCGAACTAAATCTCCAGAAACCACATCTATTGATTTGGCACGTTTTGGAGAAATAACAATAATCGTTCGTCGTGAAGTACCTGCAAGATTTTCTTCGCCGTCTTGCAAAGAACCAGCATCGAGCAGTCTGCGCCATGAAGTGAGAAGTGCATCTGTCTTGCCGAGCTTGACTGACTTTGATTGAGCAACTGGAACGAATGTCACACCAGCGCCATCCCATGTGCCCAGTGACTTAATTTCCTTGGCAGCAGATGAAACAGTTGGCAAGTTGATTGACTGACCCATTTCTTGCGAAATCATTGTCAGGATTCGCAAGTCGCTGCGATGAAGTGAATCAACAACTGCTGCTTCAAAAGTGCGTGAACGCCCTTCCCAGTTGATAAATGATCCTGATTTTTCGGTAATGGCAGCAACAGGCAAAACTACGTCAGCTAACTGAGTAACTGCACTCTCACGAATTTCGAGGGAGACCACAAAGGCTTTCTTGAAAGCTTGAAGTGTCTCGTGTGATTTATCTGCATCTAGTGGATCTACGCCACCCACAACAAGAGCATCTAGCTGGCCTGCATTAACTGCGGCAATTATCTCGGCACCGCTTCGACCCACAGTTGTCGGCAATGAGCCAACACCCCAGGCAGTAGCAACATCTACACGAGCCGACGCATCAGTAACTGGGCGGCCACCTGGCAAAAGGTTTCCAATAGCGCCAGCGCTAAGTGCGCCACGCTCTCCTGCTCGGCGTGGAATCCATGCCAATTTTGCGCCAGTTTTTTCTGCAAGTACGACAACTGCTGAAAGAGTTCCGGCACTCTCTGATGCCCGCTCTCCAACAAGAATGATTGATTTTTCAGTAAGTACTTGAGATGCAACCGCTTCTGCTTCTGTACCCGGTGCAACGCAAACAAAATTAGCCCCCAGCTTCTCAGCTGCAATCGAAAGTTTAGTTCCAATTGTTGTGACCTTCAGAGCGCGCTTCTTAAATTGCTTGTAAATGCGCAAGAAAACGATTGGGGACTCTTCTTCTGGTTCAAAGCCAACCAAGAGTATTGAATCTGCACGATCGATATCTCGATAAGTCGGAGCCGAGTTGATGACCTTAGATGCAAGGAAATCACGCTCTTCATCCGAGGTGACGCGTGAGCGGAAATCAATATCGTTAGTGCCAAGTGCTACGCGAGCAAACTTGCTGTAACCGTACGCATCTTCAGTTGTTGCACGACCGCCGACAAGAACGCCAGTGCGCTTGCCTTGCAAACCAGCGGCAGCGGCAGCGAGCGCTTCTGGCCACGATGCAGAACGAAGTTCGCCTGATGCGTCGCGAATCATTGGTTGAGTAATGCGATTAGTTGCAGTGATGTATTTAAATGCCCAACGACCTTTATCGCAGTTCCACTCTTCGTTAACTTCGGTGTCATCTCCTGCAAGGCGACGAAGCGTCTTTCCACGACGAACATCGGTACGCATAGAACAACCAGCCGCGCAATGTTCGCAAGCAGAAGGAGTTGAAACTAAATCAAAGGGGCGTGCATTGAATCGATATGAAGCACCAGTAAGTGCTCCTACTGGACAAATCTGAACTACGTTTCCAGAGAAGTAAGATTCAAATGGTTGCTTCTCGTAAATTCCGACTTGTTGGAGTGCGCCTCGCTCGTTGAGAGTGATGAACGGGTCACCTGCAATTTGGTCAGAGAAACGTGTGCACCGTGCGCACAAAACGCAACGTTCGCGATCGAGCAACACCTGTGATGAAATCTTGATTGGCTTTTCAAATGTGCGCTTAGTTCCTTCAAAGCGAGACTCGCTGCGACCTGTGCTCATTGCTTGGTTTTGCAATGGGCATTCACCACCCTTGTCGCACACTGGGCAATCAAGGGGGTGGTTAATGAGCAAGAGTTCCATCACGCCTTTTTGTGCTTTTTCAGCAACGGCTGATGTTAACTGGGTCTTAATAATCATCCCTGGTTCAACAGGAATGGTGCATGAAGCCTGTGGCTTTGGAAATGCACGACCGTTAATTTCAATGTCGACGAGGCATTGGCGACATGCGCCAACTGGGTCGAGCAAAGGGTGGTCGCAGAAACGTGGAATTTGAATTCCTAGTTTTTCTGCGGCACGAATTACAAGCGTTCCCTTAGGAACTGTGATTTCAAATCCGTCAACAACAACGGTAATCATGTCTACAACTTCAGTACTCATTTATGCAC
>QYPT01000095.1 GCA_007280125.1 Streptomycetaceae bacterium
TAATTACGACATCGAAAGTGCTAGCCATTTCTTTGAGTCTAACTTGCCCATTAATTCATGACAAGATTGCCCTCGTTATCCAAGTACGTCCTCGTAGCTCAGTGGATAGAGCAATCGCCTCCTAAGCGGTAGGTCGCCGGTTCGACTCCGGCCGAGGACACCATTATTAATCAATACTTTCGCGCAATTTTTTTCTAATTGCGACCTACCGCAAAAGCACTTTCCCAAAGGTTTTCCCAAAGAATCAAAAATTCGTATGCAGAAGTTTTGCATTTACGCACTATTCCTCGTAATGAACGAGTTACTGAAAGTTAAAGATATCCAAGCCAGGCTGGGAATTGGTCGCTCGGCGGTCTACGCCCTAATACACGAACCATCCTTCCCGGCCCCGATTTCAATCAATTCTCGAACTTTGCGGTGGGAAGTCACCGAATTCGAGCAATGGCTGCTTTCTCGTAAATCTACATTAAAACCTAAAACTCAAAAACAGATCGCGCCAAAAGGCAAGGTCTTCGTAATCGATGGCGTGCGCTTCAGAAAGGGCGACTAATGACTACACACAAGAAAATGAAAGCAATATATATAACTGATTTTGGAATCAAAATCTACGCTCCCAAGTCAGAAAAGAACTATTGGAGAATCTCCTATGTTGACCAACAAGGAAAATTGCGAGACACGACAGCCACTTCCGAGAAGTTAGCTTTGGATAAATCTATTGATATTGAAAAACTTCTCAGAAATAACGCGGGAAATTTACCTCATAATAAAGTGTCAGAAATGATTTCTGAATATGTCAACGCAAAGACAAAAATCCATTCTGGGGGCAGGGCTGAATGGGGAGCAAAGCATAAAAGAAGTCAACTTTCTATATTTAGCAATCACGTTCTCGGAACAGTAGGTCAGAAGAAATGCATCAACTTAACCAATGATGAGTTGGTCAAAATAATTGATTCGTGCGAAACAGTTGATTTACGCGATCATGTTGCTACCTCGCTATCAGCTCTAATCAGATGGGGTTGCGCAAAAGGGTGGCTTCTACAAAACTCCGAGATGCTTCTAAGCGATCTTAATAAAATCGCAAAACGGAAAGTTATGATTGCTGGCGAAAGTAAGCATCATGTAGATAAGAGGGAGATACCAACTCACGAAAAAGTCGCTGCTGTAGCAAAAGCAGCAGCGCAAGTAACCGATATCTGGTGGTATGAGTTGATGTTTAATTTAGCTGCCTACTCGGGGTTAAGATTCGGAGAAATCTGTGATTTAGATTTAACTAGTATTGATCTAAATCGACGACGAATCATCGTAGATTTTCAGTGTCTGAGTGATGGTGGAAATAAGTCACGCCAACTACCTAAGTGGGACAAGAAGAGAACAACCATTTTTCCTGAAATCACACCAAACGGCTATAAACTGAAAGCTAATTTAAAGAAGCGAATTAAAGAGTTAAATAATCTTATGGAAACTCCAGTGCTACAAGATGGAACTGCTCGTAAGTTGTTATTCCCAAATCGAGATGGTGGATGGCTTTGCCCGAGCAGTTTTGGAAATAGAGTCCGTCGCCCAGCACAGCAATTGGCAGGATGGCCAAAGGATGAGGATGGAAAATTTCTGTGGAATTTTCACTCTCTTCGCCACGTCTTTTGCACCTACTATTTTGTTGATCTAAAGAAGCTAATAGGCGATGTAGCCAGATCGGCTGGACATGCAAGTCCGATCACAACATTGGAAATGTATATCGGAAATACTGAAGGTGGTTTGGATAGATTATATGAATAAGTTCAATATTTACGGCGACGAAAATAATCTAAATGGAGTTAAATGGACTAAGTCATCAATAATTTCCTACTTGTATTCCATCGGGCCAACCATAAGCAACGATTTCTAAGTTTGGAATATACAGCTGTAACCCCCAAGAGCCCTGAATGTTAACTTTCCATTTATATTCAAGGTGGTAAAGACCTACTGGTAACAATCCGTATTTTGCTTGTTTCCGGCAGTAGGAATCAATCTTTAGTCTTTTGAATCTGATGATTGCGACTGTTTTCTTAACCGAGGCATTACCCATAGTCTGGAGAAAAATTGGTGAACGAGAACCGGCAGGAACGCAAAAATCAGTGATGATTAGGTCGCCAATTTCGGCTGGGTACCATCCAGCACTTGCGCTAGCACTTGGTGGGCTTGTAGAACTAAGTACAAGAGCAAGAATAATTGAGAGCAAGAGAGTTTTACTGTTCCTAATGAGTTCCCTCCAACATAGATCAACAGAGTGGGTATGACTCTTACCCTAAAAAGCGAAGAGATTTTTCATACAAATGACCGAACTGATTGGAGCAAAATTTGCACATGTAGTCGCCATTTCTAAATTGTTTCGTCGTTTTTGATTTCAAGGATGTGAATAGCAATCAAAATCAGCTGCTTTTGATTTTTCAGAAAGTGATGTCTACAAAAGTCCAAGCTCCCTGATACGAGCGAGATAGTAAAGCGTGATTTTGCTGGACAAGAGTCACACGTCGTAAGAACATGCGGCTTAGTTCCAGGCGCCTTTGTTATAAGATTGAGATTCTTCATTTAGACTCCCTAGATTTAACTACTGGACTGATCCGAGCTCCAGTAATTTGGTGCATTGCCTTAATGGCAACTTTTATTAGGCCTTCAATGTCATCCTCGTGAATCGTAAAAGAGGTATTTTTGGGCGGATTACCAACGTCCATATTTAGAATTTCTACATGTGCTCGAATTGAGTAGGCGAGTTGCTGTGGTTTCTCGCAGTCATCATTATGGCTCCAATGCCAGGTCATCCATTCAGAGAATCCTTCAGACCCCTTGTCGGTAGGCGTAATGCGTAGCAAGTGTTTAGGATGCATTGAAATCTCAAGAGTCACAGATTTCCTACGCATTCGGTAAGTGTGTTTAATGCCCAATTGTTTTAGATCGCTAATTAGATATTGAGTTTCGAGACGAAGTGCTAATTCTGGAAACTGATCGTGCATTTCCATTGGACTAGGTGTATCACGCCACATTCGCAACCTCATTAGGTAATCCTAAATAAATATTTTGTTTATTCATTTTGAAGCTCTAATGAGAGCATTCTTATTGCAGATATACCGCTGCATCTTTTTTATATATTTCTTAGATATTCGACCTTGTGGTTTTGAGGTTAGGTGGAAATTTCTACATATCTCACAATGATAGTACGCACAAACGAATTTGCTAATTGGAATATGTTTTTTGGCTTGACGCACGGTCTTTAACTTCACCTCCACTAAAGCTTGCACGGCCAAACTTGCATTTGCATATGGAATTTTCTTTTTGCAATTAATGACTGCGCTCGAATTCTTCTCGTCTGAATTGCTAGGGTGGTCTTTTCCGGGCATAAACAACTCCTTCATTTAGTAAGTTGCTTAAAGTTATTAAAAGAGGTATTTTTACTCCGGACTATTATTAGTCAGTTATGGAGGAAGAAACGTGCCTAAAAGTGGGTCCTTGCCAACTAAGTTTGCAAAAAGTCCTCAGCGGAAAGTTCCTGCAATTGCTCCTCCTGATGGGTGGAGCCTTTCTTCCCAGCAGTACGAAGACATCATTAAATGTGGTGTCAGAGACGTTTTAAATCCACTTACAGAGGCAGTCATGGGTCGAGCCGCTCTAAATTTGGACAAGAGTTTTGATGCCCATTTTTGGGGGTTTGAAATAGTGCTAAGTAGGACAGATCGCAAAATGCTAGTTCAAGCCTCAACTATGCCAGGTAAAGAAGCCAAAAATCGAGCTATTAAGATTCTCAAGAAATTAAATAAGTTGCATGAGCATTATCGCTTTACAGAGATTCGGAACAAACAGGATCAAAAACAAAGTCCAAATGTATTCCCTGCATATTCAAGGGGCAATCTTAGGTGTTCTGATTGCAAAGAGACTATAAAGAGTGAACAACTTTTCCTTAAGATGCAAGAAGATGAAGATAAAATGAGAGTGATAAGGATTCAGTCTCAAATGCGTGAGCCAATTACCAGGATGCATGAAGAATTTACACCAATTCATTTACAGTGTTGGTTTGGTAATTTAATTTGGGATCAGATGAAGGGATATAGGTCCGCTCGCACTCACTTGATTAAACAAAAGAAATGTGCACAAAGTTTTCTGAGAGCCTCTTATCCGTTAAAGTCAAGAATACTAACAACAGAAAAAGATTTGCGAAGTATACATTCTGAATGGATTACGAATTGGCGCTTAAGCACGGATATAAGAAAAGACTCTACATGGTCTTATGAAAAAGAAATAGCAGCATATTCTAATATTTGTATTTTGTATGCTATCAAAGGGGCTTTAACCATCGATTCTGTAAATTTTCTATTTGCTGATTTTTTAAATATTGCAGAAATAAAAGAGGTTTTGACTTCTTTTTATAATCTAAAAAGTAATTCAATTGAAAATCTGACAACAAGTAGGCTTATCTTAGTTACAAGCGAAAATACAAGGAAACTTGGCAGTTTGGATGATTTGTCGCTAGGAATGCTTCAAATTTGTATTACGCATCCTCTAAAAGAGAATGAAATGAAGCGTCTCCTAAAACTAGGATTCAGCGTAAAGAATCTAGGAAATCAAGGATTTGTTGTAAGTAGACAAAGCCTAGAAGTTACCGGGCCGGTTGGCAGATAGCGTAGTTATATCTGACCAACCTCTACAGATTTTGTAGTATATGGGACAAAATCTGTAGAGGTTCAGGACTTTAGAGACCTTCCTGGTAATTCAATGGGGGCACATAGGCATATATGTTTTTGCCTCCTTCGCTTATATTCCAATAGAACTTAGGAAGATCTCTAATCACATCTGGGTCAACTGCATAAGCCCTTTGAGCGCGACCAGAGCGTTTACCGTTCCACCCCCTATCGCCTTCGCCGTAACTGGTTTCAACAACGTGTTTAGTCCCAGTCGCATCAATCATCTCTTGTGGCGATGGAGTCTGACCTAGCCATCTAATTGGCCCGGTGTTCAGCAATTCCAGCCCGGTTTTGTTAAGGCTTCCCAATTCCTGCGAACTGATGACAACTGACACACTGGTACTTCTGGCTCTTGCTACAAGACTCAATAGCGTATGAGTTGCGTTGATTCTTCCTAGAGCTCCTGCTTCATCGACGACAAAGAGGATTGGCTTCGGATTATCTTGTCGCATTGGTGTACGGAGCCAAGAATCGAAATCATGCAAAATAGCTGCGCCAATTCTAAGATCAGATTCCTTAGTTGCATCCAAACTAAAGACAGCTGTTTCCCAAGGATCACTCCAACTGAAACCCGAATGAGTAGCTCTATGACCAACTCCTTGGAGTGGAACCAATCTATTTGCTAAACCATCGGCAATAACATCGCCGACCGAAATTCCTTTCTCTTTTTGCGTAAAAATCGCACGATCTTCGGCCTTTTCTGCAAAAGAATTGCCATTTCTAACACGAATTAAGATTTCATCAACATTGGTAGGTGCTGGTGCAGATGTGTAAACAATTACTGCCCAGAGAGCCCTGACCATCCTTGCTCGATAGAAATCACCATCGCCTTGTGTTGGTGCTGGAAGAAAACCAGTAATGCGATCTGCAATATCTTCCTTACTTCCACGAAAAAGATCTATTGGATCACCTGGCCAATTCTTTACTCTTGGCTTTGTTTTCATAGTGTCACAGCCAATTGCCGAGAATAATTCTCTTTCCTGGCGTCCACCTTTGAAATCGATAAATACTACCCGCCAATTTGCATCAAGAGCACATGCGCCCATCCGCGACAGCAAGTGAGACTTACCTGCACCTGTAGCAGCTATGACTAGGTGGTGGGCACTCGATGTTGGATTCAGAGGAAAGTTTATTAAGTTTCCATCAAGATATTTGGTGAGGGTTGAAATATCTGGTGCATTCTTTCTATCTTGTCGCAGACGATGATCGACAGGATTAGCAGTAATACCAATCACCTTCTCTTCTCTAGAGTTCTCCCGTGGAAGTATGAATGTGAATTTTGAGAAAATGCGATGAGCTCTTGCAAATGCATTCATAAGAATCGCACGCCTTACAGAATCCAAAATTGCCAGATCAAACTTTCCTTTAAAAATCTCAGACTGCACGACGGAGAGTTCATAAGAAGCAATGGCTAAAGCACCTGGAACCATACTGATCCACAAAATGATTATTCCAAA
>QYPT01000127.1 GCA_007280125.1 Streptomycetaceae bacterium
CATCAAAACGGTCCAGCATGATGACAGCCAAAAGCACCGTTGACGTTAATTCTGCGGCTTTTCGAACGAGTAATACAACATTGAGATAGCGAACTGGATCTTGGCTAACTCGTCGTAGAAGTCTTCCGCCTTTGCGATTTTCTAGCTCGTCAATCATTACGCGTGAAATTGAAGTTAGCGCAGCTTCACTACCTGCAAGGAAACCAGCAAATGCCAAAAGTAGAACAATGATTAAGACGAGCAAACCCGTCATGAGCGCCACCGTGAAACTAGATCTTCTTGTAGCGCGAACATTTCTTTCTCCTCTATGTCAACTGCGTGGTCGTACCCAAGAAGGTGGAGCAATCCGTGAACACTCAAAATTGCAAGTTCAAATTCAAATTCATGCCCGGCAGATTCAGCTTGCTCTTGCGCAATGCTTGGACAAAGCACGATATCGCCAAGGATTGCAGGCCCTTCGTGGTTCGGGCGAATTTCATCCATGGGAAATGAGAGAACATCCGTTGGACCTGGCTCATCCATCCACTTGATATGCAAATCGGTCATTTCTTTCTCATCGACCATGAGGACATTGAGTTCGCACTCGTCATGAAGACCAAGTTGCTCCATCGCAAAGGCCAAGAGTGAATCAATCCCTGCAGCTTTGCAATCAACTCCAGAGCGGTTGAGAATATCTACACTCATCTTTTAGTCACCTGTTAGCCACCTGTTAGCCACCTGGACGAAGCTGGCGAGGCGTCTGTTGCTCTTGTATCTTGGCTAAACGAGCATCATCAAATTTTCCATATGCCTCAACAATTTCGCCGACGAGGCTATTTCGAATGACATCTGTTGGGGTCAACTCAATGAAGGAAATATCTTCGAGGTCGCCCAAGATTTCACGGATAACTTTTAAGCCTGATTTAGCTCCATTAGGCAAGTCAATTTGGGTCACATCCCCTGTCACAACCATCTTGGAACCAAAACCAAGTCGAGTCAGGAACATCTTCATCTGCTCGGGGGTCGTGTTCTGTGCTTCATCCAAGATAATAAATGCATCATTCAAGGTTCGACCGCGCATGTAAGCCAATGGGGCAACTTCAATAACACCGGTCTGCATTAGTCGTGGGATCGAATCCTGATCGATCATGTCGTGCAATGCGTCAAATAACGGACGAAGGTAAGGGTCGATTTTTTCAGAAAGTGTTCCGGGCAAGAATCCCAAGTGCTCCCCTGCTTCAACTGCAGGACGAGTCAAGATAATTCGGTTTACTTCTTTTGCCTGCAAAGCTGCAACTGCTTTTGCCATTGCAAGGTATGTCTTTCCCGTACCGGCAGGACCGATGCCGAAAGTAATAGTGCACTCATCAATTGCATCCACATAATGTTTTTGATTGGCGGTCTTTGGTCTAATACTGCGACCACGGTTGCTCAGAATATTGAGTGAAAGAACTTCTGCAGGGTGCTCTTGTGGTTCTTGCTTGAGCATAGAAATTGCTCGCTCTGCAAGATCAATTGTGAGATTTTGTCCCGATCTAATAACGACCAATAACTCATTGAGTAGCGCTTCAAGTCGAAGCCCTTGCTCGGTATCTCCCGCAAAAGTGATTTCATTTCCACGAACAGTGATTGTCAGAGTAGGAAAAGCCTCTTCAATGACTCTTAGGTGTGCATCTGCTGGCCCAAGGAGTGCAACCATCGGAATAGCACTGGGTACGGCAAAAAGTGTTCTATCCATTGCTCTCATTCTACGGGTTGGAGAGTTAACCTGGTGGCCAGGTAAATGAACGTCCGCCCAATAAATGTAAATGAGCGTGGAAAACGCTCTGTCCGACCGAGGCTCCGGTATTGAAAACCGTGCGATATCCGTCCAAACCTTCACTTGTTGCAATTTCGCCTGCGGCGGTGAAAAGTGCAGCAGTAATCACGGCTGACATTGCAGCCAGGCCTGCCGCATTTTCAACGTGAATTGTTGGAACAAGGAGTACATGCGTTGGTGCCTGCGGCGTGATATCTCGAAACGCCACAACATTTTCGGATCGATAAATAATGTCGGCAGGAATATCGCCTTCGATAATTTTGCAAAACAGACAATTCGGATCTAAAGCCATGTCATCACCATATCTTCAAAGCTGAGTTCACGGCAGATACAGCTGCAATTCCTGCGTGAGCCGAGCGCAAGATTGAACGTCCTAAGACGGCAACCTTTGCGCCGGCTCCTTGTAAGAGCTCGAGCTCTTCATCAGTCAGGCCACCTTCTGGGCCAATAACAATTACTACAGATTTCGGATCAGATTTTGTGAGTATGGCTTCAGAAAATTTTCCGACGGCGCTTTCATGCAAGACGATGGCGATATCTGCGCTAGCAATGAAACCTAAAACTTCCTTGGTCGTGGCTACATCTCTTACTTCTGGTACCCAAAATCTTCGGGATTGTTTGCTGCTTTCGCGGGCAGTAGTTCGTAGCTTCTCGACGCCCGCTTCAGCTTTTCCAATCGATCGCAATGACTGCCATGGAATGATGATGTCAACGCCAGATTCGGTAAGTAATTCGATCGCTTCTTTTGCTCGGTCGCCTTTGGTAAGTGCCTGAATAACTGTAATCGTTATCTGTAGCGCTCTTTGTGTGCCAGTTTCAACGACTACTGTCGTTATTGATTTTTTATCCACCTGGGTGACACGTACTCGAGACCAAGAACCTTTACCATCAGAGAGCAATAACTCTTCGCCGGGTTCTACGCGCAACACTCGCGCGGCGTGATGACCGTCATCTCCATCCATCACATAAACCTTGCTTATTTCAATCGGCAGATTATCAACGAGGAAAAGAGTGAGCATTAGCGCCCGAATAACTTGCTGAAGAAACCGCCATCATGGCGTTGCATATCGGATTCGCCTTCTTTTTCACCGCGTGATTTTGCAAATGCCGCCAGTAGTTCTTCTTGTTCTTTATTGAGTTTTGTCGGAGTGTGAACTTCTACATGCACTACCAAGTCACCTCGACCGCCGCCGCGTAAATGAGTCACTCCCTTGCCCTTAATTAGGACAGTGGCGGCGCTTTGAGTACCTGGCTTAATGACAACCGGCATCGGTCCATCGAGAGTCTCGACAGAGATGGTTGTGCCAAGGGCTGCAGCGGTCATTGAAATTCCTAGCGCGAGATGCAAAGTATTGCCATCACGAACAAGGAAGTCATGGGGTGTCTGAACTATTTCGACATACAAATCTCCAGCTGGGCCGCCACCGGGACCAACTTCACCGCGGCCAGTCATTTGAATTCGATTACCAGTCTCAACACCGGCAGGTACCTTCACTGAAATATTTTGACGCGCCCGCACTCGACCATCCCCGGCACATTCGCGACATGGATTTGCAATAACACTTCCATATCCTTGGCAGTTAGCACATGGGCGGCTGGTCATAACCTGGCCGATAAAGGAACGAGTCACTTGCTGGGTTTCGCCACGGCCCTTACAAATTAAGCACATCTGTGGCTTTGCATCGTCGGCACATCCTGTGCCATGGCACTTGGTACAAATTACTGCGCTTTCTACGCTAATTTCTCGCTCTGTACCAAAACATGCTTCGTTGAGATCTACCTCAATACGAATCAGTGCATCTTGGCCCTCGCGCATACGTGGTCGAGGTCCTCGATTTCCGCCGCCACCAAAGAACGCGTCCATGATGTCGCCGAATCCAAAATTCTGACCACCATATTGGCTACTGCCGCCCATGTCATAACTTCTACGTTTTTGTGGATCGCCAAGAACTTCATATGCGGCGGTGACTTCTTTGAATTTTTCTTGAGTCGCTGGATCGGGATTTACATCTGGATGCAATTCGCGCGCTAGTTTTCTATATGCGCGCTTAATGAGTTCCTGGTCCGCATCACGTTCTACGCCCAAGACCGAATAATGATCTGACACTATGCACCCTCATTTAAGTAATGACCCACGTAACGTGCGACTGCCGACACTGCTGCAATAGAACCCGCGTAGTCCATACGCGTAGGTCCGATAACTCCAAGTGCGCCGAGTGCACTCTCACCTGTTCCGTATCCAACGGTCACCAAACTCGTTTGTCTCAAATTCTGCTCGCTTTGTTCGTGACCAATACGAACCTGAACAGTCTCAGTAACATCGCCAAGTAGGCGAAGTAATACAACCTGCTCTTCAAGGGCTTCCAAGATCGGGTGAATCTGCGCTGTGAAATCCTCACGAAAGCGTGCCAAGTTAGCAGTACCAGCCAAAACAACTTTCTCTTCTGGCTTTTCCATAGACATTTCAATAATCATGGAAATAATTCGGCCAACATCGCGGCGATCACTCACGCTATAACTATCAAGCAAGCCAGAAAGTTTCTCTGCAACATCCAACAAACGCGCACCAGTTATCACTTGATTAAGTTGCGTACCCAGATTAACCAAGAAACTCTCAGGGATATCGTGGGTGAATTCCATTATGCGTTGTTCGATACGCCCGGCATCGGTAATGAAGATGATCATCAAACGTGTCGGCATGAGAAGTACAAGTTCGATATGACGAACGCGCGATTTAACAATGGATGGATACTGGACGACGGCAACTTGCTTGGTGACATCTGCAAGTAGTCGGACAGTGCGCATGACCACATCATCAAGATCTAAGGCGCCTTCAAGGAAAGTTTCAATAGCTCGTCGCTCTGCACTAGAGAGTGGTTTAACTGTCGCCAATTTATCAACAAAGACTCGGTAGCCAAGATCTGTCGGAATTCGACCAGCACTTGTATGAGGGTGGGTGATTAATCCTTCATCTTCAAGAACAGCCATTTCATTGCGGATTGTCGCGGGAGAGATTCCCAAGCCAGCTCGGTCGGCAATTGATTTGGAACCAACGGGTTCTTGGGTCGCTACATACTCATCAACAATGGCACGAAGGATTTCAAGACGACGAGTAGACATGAGTGACTACCAATCTCTCGAAATATGCTTTGATAAAACGTGCGCGTTGTGCATAGTAATCAAGGCTACTACACAACCAATTCGCGCACGATTCGGTCGGCAATGAGTCGACCTTCAGGGGTTAGTTGCAAAATACCGCTCTCCCATTTCAGAGGGTCTACATGTCCACTCTGTGAATATGGGCTCACGCGAGATATTTGTTCTGGTGAAAGATTTGCTAGAGCAATGCCTTCGCGCATTCTTATCGGCAACATGATTGCCTCATCTGCTAATTGCGATGGAGTCAATACTTCACTTTCAGCGATAACGGTGGTGCCAGCAAATAGCGCTGCTTTGTAAGCAGTTGGATGTTTAATGTTCCACCAACGCACGCCATCTTTATGTGAATGAGCACCAGGTCCAAGTCCCCACCAATTAGCATTTTTCCAATACGCAATATTGTGTTGAGACTCGTGTCCGGATTTTGACCAATTGCTTAATTCATACCAAGACAGACCTGACTCTTGTGCCAACCGATCAACGAGTAAGTACATGTCAGCCATCAAATCGTCATCAGGCATAGATAGCTCACCACGTTTAATCTGATTTGCCAGCTTAGTGCCAGATTCAACAATCAGTGCGTATGCGCTGATGTGATCCACTCCCAATGCGAGTGCGCTTTCTACCGTTGAACGCCAATCCTCTAGCGACTCACCTGGAGTGCCATAGATGAGATCAACGCTTACGCTTGAAAATCCAGCAGCACGCGCGCCTTCAATTGCCCGCAATACATTCTCTGGATTATGAGTTCTATCAAGTGTTGCCAGCACATGAGGTTGCGCAGACTGCATTCCAAATGAGACTCGATTAAACCCCGCCTCGCGAAACTGCTTCAACTTGCTTGCATCAACCGAATCAGGGTTTGCCTCTAGTGTGATTTCGCAATCAGGAGAAACGTTCCATCCGGATTTGATTGCGGCAATCACTCGACCCAGGTCATGTGCTGGAAGCAAACTTGGGGTCCCGCCACCAAAGAAGATTGTTGGTACAGCGCCGGGCGCAGTTGCTCTGGCTATCTCAATTTCTTTCAACACTGCATCTATGTAATCGTTGGAAACCATTTCAAGTGTTCCGCCTTCGCGTAATTCAGAAGGCGTATAGGTATTGAAATCACAGTAGCCACAACGTTTGACGCAATATGGAATGTGCACATAAAAAGAAAGTTGTGCCGTCATTTTTACTTTCGGGCGGCTTTCGCCTTTTCAATATCGGCATCTGTTGCAAGGGCGGCAATAAATGCCTCCTGTGGCACTTCAACGCGACCAACCATTTTCATGCGCTTCTTGCCTTCCTTCTGCTTTTCCAGAAGTTTGCGCTTACGCGAAATATCTCCGCCGTAACACTTAGCAAGTACGTCTTTACGAATTGCGCTGATATTTTCACGAGCGATGATTCGTGAGCCAATAGCTGCCTGAATAGGAACCTCAAATTGTTGGCGTGGGATGAGCTGGCGCAATTTGCCTGTCATCATGAGTCCATAGGCATATGCCTTCTCACGGTGAACGATTGCACTAAATGCATCAACTGCTTCGCCTTGCAACAAGATGTCGACCTTTACAAGGTCTCCCTCGGCGTCACCAATTGCTTCGTAATCAAGGGACGCGTATCCACGAGTGCTGGATTTAAGTTTGTCGAAAAAGTCGAAGACGATTTCTGCAAGTGGAAGTGTGTAGCGAATCTCAACACGATCCTCTGAAAGATAATCCATACCCAACAATGCCCCACGGCGTTGTTGGCATAGTTCCATAATCGCGCCAATAAATTCAGCCGGAGCCAAGATCGTTGAACGAACAATGGGTTCTTCAACACTCACGATTTTGCCATCCGGAAATTCGCTCGGGTTAGTGACAATCATTGATTTGCCGTCATCGAGTTTGACGTTATAGACCACGTTTGGAGCAGTGGATATAAGGCTAAGGTTGGATTCGCGCTCTAGGCGCTCACGAACGATTTCCATATGAAGCAGACCCAAGAATCCACATCGGAATCCAAATCCAAGGGCTGCAGAAGATTCTGGTTCGTACACAAGTGCAGCGTCATTGAGTTGCAACTTATCTAGAGCTTCACGAAGCAAGGGATAGTCAGCGCCATCTAATGGGTAGAGCCCAGAGAAAACCATTGGCTTAGGATCTTTGTAACCAGCCAAAGGTTTCTTCGTAGGGTTATTGAAATTCGTGACGGTATCGCCGACTCGAGATTGGCGTACATCTTTAACTCCAGTAATTAGATATCCAACTTCACCAACACCAAGTCCCTTACTAGGTACAGGTTCTGGAGAAATCACACCTACTTCAAGCATTTCGTGACGAACACCTGTTGAGTACATTTGAATTTGATCGCGTGCAGATAGGTGACCATCGATTACGCGCACGTAGGTAACAACTCCACGATAGACGTCATAGACCGAATCAAAGATAAGAGCTCGAGCAGGCGCGTTTGCATCACCTTGAGGCGCAGGAATTTGCTCAACAATCTGATCGAGAAGCTCGGCAACACCTGCTCCTGTTTTGCCCGAAACAAGAAGACAGTCACTTGGCTCACAGCCAATGAGTTTGGCTAATTCAGCTGCAAATTTTTCAGGTTGCGCTGCAGGCAAATCGATTTTATTTAGTACAGGAATAATCTTGAGGTTGTTCTCCATCGCCAAATACAAGTTCGCCAATGTCTGGGCTTCAATTCCTTGCGCGCAATCCACTAACAAGATTGCACCTTCACTTGCAGCAAGCGAGCGCGAAACTTCATAGGTGAAGTCCACGTGACCTGGTGTATCAATCATGTTAAGGATGTATTCCTTGCCATCAATACCTGAACGCCATGGCAAACGCACTGCTTGAGATTTAATGGTGATGCCACGTTCGCGTTCGATATCCATGCGATCTAGATATTGCGCGCGCATATTGCGAGGATCTACTACCTCAGTGATTCCGAGCATGCGGTCAGCAAGGGTTGATTTTCCATGATCGATGTGGGCAATAATCGCGAAGTTGCGAATCTGCGCCGGATCAGTCGAAGCAGGTTGAGGTGCCTTAGCAAGTGAAATTGCAGGCATGAACCTAGCCTCGCTTTAGAGTGAAGAGAAAATTAACGAACGCCAGCTTTGGTAGCTGACTTTGCCATCTTGGACTTCTTGTTAGCTGCTGCATTCTTATGAAGAACACCTTTAGCAACTGCAACATCGAGTGCCTTAGAGGCTGTGCGAAGCTCTGATGAAA
>QYPT01000022.1 GCA_007280125.1 Streptomycetaceae bacterium
GAATCCTTTTAGCGTCCATCAAGGAAGTTAACCGGGCTATTGCCGATTTACCCATACCATGCAATTGCGAAAGCTCATCAAGAGAAATCTTTCGCAAGTCTGAAACTTTATATAACTTGGCATCAACCAATGCTTTTCTGGCGGGTGATGCAAGGCCAATTTTTCGCCATTCACCATCAAAGGCATCATATTTCGACATTTCAACTTCTCCCCGAGTAACTGCACGTCTCGAGTCTTTGTTCTTGGCCATGGGTTAACTATAAAAGAAGAATCCTCAAGAGGCAGAACTAACTCACTCATAAGCCTTTGATCTTGTTGGTTACTCCCCTTTAGCGTCCGCATAGCCCCATACATCAAAATCGTCCAAATTGATTGTTGCGTACCCACGTAACTCCAAAGCTGCAACCAATTGCGCTCGGTGCTCTGTTGCATGATGAACCGCTTGCGAAAGGATCGTCGAGCGTGCGCGCATTATTATCTTGCCATCATAATCCCGCGGAATCAAAGCTTCTGGGGCTGCACATGCACAGAGCAAACGATCGTCAAAGTCTGCAGCCATTCGAGAAAACTCGATCATCTCTTTCGTAGATTTCGGAGCATCAAACTCAATATGCATTTCACCGGTAAGTCGGAACCCATACCAATCTGCCGAGGAAAGAATGTGTCGGATTATCTCTGCGACAGTCCACTCGGGATTTACTACATACGATTCAAGCGCTTCATCTGGGAGTTCGCCGAGTTTCTTGATTATCTGTTGGTTTGCCCAACCCATGTGTTTAATAAGTTTTTCAATTCCCATTTCAATACTCATGGGTGAAGAATAGTGCTGGAGCAATAATCTCGCGCTTTCTTGGTGATAAGTGGCGTTCCGCAAGTAGAATTTCACAATGATATTGAGACCTGCAATGCGGTCAGATATCCCCGCGATAACCGCGATTTATAACGATGTCATTGCTACTACTCACGCGATTTATCGAGAAGACGCCGTTGATGAAGCCGAGCGCCTTGCTTGGTATGAAAGCAAAGTTAATGATGTCTACCCCGTAATAGTTGCTGAATCAGATGGCGAAATACTTGGTTATGGCGTGTACGGCAATTTTAGATTTGGCGAAGGTTACAAGCACACTGTCGAACACAGCATCCACATTAAATCTTCTTATCGCAGAAAAGGCGTAGGTCGCGCGATTTTGAAAGAGCTCATAACGATTGCAACTAAGGAGGGGCGCCACGTCATGGTCGGTGGGATTGATTCAGGCAATGAAGCATCAATCAAACTCCACGAAGAATTGGGCTTTCGCGAAAGTGCACGTATGGAGGAAGTGGCCCTCAAAGGCGGCGAGTTGTTAACTTTAGTTTTGATGCAGAAGGTATTGAAATAAACACGAGACTCTAATCAAGGTCATGCCCCACGCACCACATGTTGTTGTGTAGGCGATTAAAAGAATAAGGAGAACTACTCTTCTTCTTTACTTCCAGTAATGCGTCCAGCGTGGGCAACGGCGCTTGGATCACGCTTAGATTTCACCAAGCTTGCAACCGTTGAAACAATCAGAATTAGGCCAATTATAGAGAGACTCGCGACAATAGAAATCTTTGGAACTTCATACCAAACTTCATGTAAATAAGTCATGATCAACTTAAGACCAATGAACATCAAAATAATTGATAGGCCCAATGATAAGTAAATCAATTTGGCGAGGAATCCCTTGAGCAAGAAATAGAGCGCTCGAAGGCCAAGCAAGGCAAAGGCGTTTGCAGCAAAGACTAAGAATGGTTCTTGAGTCACTCCAAACGTAGCCGGTATCGAATCTAGTGCAAACAACAAATCAGTTGATGCGATTGCAATCATCACCAAGAACATTGGTGTTGCAACCCTCTTTCCGTCGACCTTGGTAAACGTCTTTGAACCGTCAAAATCATCGGTCATTGCAATGCGTTTTCTGATTACCTTAACCAATGCATTATCTTCAGGGGAAGGATCTTCATCCCAATGCTTAAACAGACCAACACCAGTCCAGATTAGGATCGCTCCAAAGATAACGAAGGTAAAGCTAAATGCGGCGAGAGCTGCAGCGCCAACTGCGATAAAGATTCCTCGTAATACAAGTGCTAAGAGAACCCCAAACATCAAAACGCGCTGGTGAAAAATCGATGGAACCTTAAACTGCGCCAAGATAATAATGAAGACGAACAGGTTATCTATTGAGAGAGATTTCTCTACTAAATATGCAGCAAAGTATTCCGTTCCATACTGAGAACCTGAGCTCTGCCATACCCAAATACCAAAGCCAATCGCTACTGCGATGTAGAAAACTGACCAAATTGATGCTTCTCTAAACTTAACTTCGTGAGGTTTGCGACTTACGGTAAGGAGATCAAGGATGATGAGCGCAAGAATCGCACCGATAACGACAAACCACGTGGCTAAAGAGACATTCATTTTCCCACCTAATTCGTTAAAGGGGCTTGGTGCCAAGGTCTCCCTCAACCACAACGTGGTCGCAGCTCCGGGATATTTCTATCCGTGTTGACGAAGATGCCGAACGAGGTACTCCCCTTAACGTAGGTAAATGCTAGAGGGTGGCCTGTGTGCGAGCAAACCCAAATGCGTAAATGCAAAGGAGTGTCGCCCTGTAAGTCGGAAGACTTAAAGTGCTTCGAACTCTGCCTTACGTGCGGACATCCATGAATCCATCTCACCAGATTTCATGAGCTCCATCATCTTGCCCATGGCTGCCATATGTGGGCCGTCATTAACCTCAAACATCTCTTTGCCGTGTTGCTGACTTTGGGATGCTAACTCATCAAAAGTTTCACCTGAAAATATTTGCTCGCAAGCGCCGCCGAGTTGATTGCATGTCATTGATTTCATTTCACTTCCTATCTTTGGTAGGCGAATCGTGATCTTATTTAAATCGTCCGAGTTGCCAATATCAACAACTCGATGCTTTTGCTCATGTCTTGTCACTTGAGCCTGCTTTGCACTTCCATGGAACATCTCATCTATACCCGAAAATATTGACGAAGCGATTCCCCGTCCTATGGGTTTCATACCCCACCACTTACGTTTTGACACGGAACAATTTTAAACTGTGCTCGCTAATTTGAAGGAGAGTTGCCCTGTAAGTCGGGATTAACCGATTCGCTTGAGCATCGCCTTCATCTGCACGATCTGAGCAGATTGATCCTTTACTACGTTCTCACCGAAAGTCTTAATATCTGCCCTACTGGCATCACGAATCATCGTCGTCATGTGGATTGCTCCATCGTGATGTCCGATCATGCCTTCAAGCCAAAGCGTGTCAAAAGTTTTTCCTGTTGCCGAAGATAAAGCAGAGAGTTCGGTGTCATCAAGCATCCCACCCATCCCTGACATTGAGTGCCCCATGTCATTGGTTGCATCCGCATCATTAAGCCAGGACTTCATCTGAAGAATTTCCTCTGTTTGCGCTTTGATAATCGTTCCAGCAAGTGCAAGCAGTTCTGAGTCCTTTGAAGTCTTGAGGGCGATATTGGAAATATCGATAGCCTGCCGATGGTGTGGAATCATCATCTGTAAAAACATTACATCAGCACCCGTATACCCGGCCGATCCCGAATCATTGTGCATGCCCATAAATCCGTTGCCATGCATTCGAAAGAAGCCGTCTTCACTATTTCTGTTTAATGTCATTCCAAGAATTGTTGCGAGTAGAACAACAATGATTGTGACTAGCGCACCTGCCTTCTTATCAATATTAATCTGCATGGACTACTCCTTCGTCACGTTTATATTACTCGCCCATCCTGAAAGCCACCTGTCGAAGGTCAAAGAACCATAGCCCCATAAGTCGAAATTAACCGATTCGTGTGCTGCAGAAGATTCTTACCGTAAGCCTTCAGATGGTTCGTGGGACCGAAAACTATTTGGCCTCAGCTACTCCCTTAAGACGGACTAAAGTTTTCGCGACGGCAATCTGAGTCCACGGATAAGCCTTACGAAAGTTGAGCCATATTTGGGCAATCGCCGGAGCATAAGATCCATCGAAGGTTTCAGTTACCTGGGTTGAACCGTTTCCAAGATCCACTAACTCGTATCGCCATCTCCATCTACCTAGGTGTCGCCAAGCAATCAGCTCATCCTTCTTATACTCAACAACTATGTTGAGAATTCGATAATCGATGACAAGGTGCATCTTCATGCCGAATTTGGAACCGAGTGTTAATTCATCTGGGCCGCTGATATTCGCCGTTATTGTTGCGCTGCCATCAATCTCTTTGTGTCTCTTGGGATTATTGAGAATAGAGAAAACCGATGACGGGGCTGCCTGAATAGTAATTCGAGCAGATTTAATCTTAGGATTACCAGTTTCGAGAATCTCGGCGCGAGCCTTATCTTCAGTCATGTATAAAGTATAAAGAAGAGTCGCCCTTTAGGCCGGAGATAAATTGGAAAGGGCCCCAATTTCTCAGGGCCCTCCCATGCATATCCAGCGCGACTCTTTTGATCAGTACCAATAGATCGATTCACGTCAGGTAAGACTGTGGTGGAGGCGACGGGGTTTGAACTCGCTCCGGTTGTTTGGTAAACGACTAGGCTGCCAATTACAACACGCCCCCAACACGTAAGCGAAGCTACGGTTGAAAGCGCATTACAAAATCAGAAAGTGCGAACGATGTTAATATGCAAAAGTTGTGGACAGCAAAAGGGACCTGGCTATTAACCAAGTCCCAATTACTACCAAACAACCGATTTGAATTATGGCATATTCATGAAGTTACTCGCAGTAACTAAATTGAAGGAGAGTCGCGCGACAAGCCGGAGGTGTTAACTTGCAAGTCTCATATCGGAAGCCTTGAGCGTGTGAATATTGATACTTCCGGTGACAACTATGCACTCAATGCCTGGACTTATGCCAGCCAAACGAATTAGTTCTTGCATCTACCTATACTCACTACATGGCTCAAACGGCACGAAAGCACACCTGGTATGAGGACCTATTCGGAATCGCCACAGGGGTAGTGCTCATCACTACTGGAATCTTGTTTATGCAAGCGGGAGGTTTACTCACCGGTGGCGCTGTCGGCCTCGCTCAATTGATATCAACTGCCTTTAATGCTTCTTTGAGTCCCATTTACGTATTAATTAGCATCCCTTTCTTCCTTCTTGCCATTTGGAAAATGGGCTTTGGATTTGCAAGCAAAAGCTTTCTTAACATTCTTATTGTTTCATTTGTCCTTGATCGACTTCCTCATTTAATTCACGTATCCGCACCAAACCAACTGGTGGCTGCAGTAATCGGAAATACTTTGGCAGGAATGGGGGTCTTGGCCTTCTTTAGGCATAATTCTTCACTAGGTGGATTCCAAGTTATCGCCTTATACATTCAGGATAAATTCAAAATGCAAGCTGGTTTAGCTCAGGCGCTTATCGATGTTGTTGTTCTCGTCATTTGTCTAAGCACCTATAGCTTGAGCGCGACCCTAAATTCCTTTATCGGAGTTGTGATATTCAATGGAATTCTTGCCATTAACCATCGCCCTGATCTATATATCGGGCGCTCTGCTTAAATAATAAGAAGAACCCGCCTATAAGCAGACATTCTCAAAGTGCCTCCATCACATGCGTGTTTAATGAAATTGCCCTCGCATGTGCCTATAACAAGTAGCAAAGTTTGGAATCGCACCTATCAAAATCCAATACCTTAGATTTGCGGACCTATATCTGTTGTTAATGATGAAGCGTTTTTTAACTCAACGAAAATGACATGGGTATCAGTGCTTCCAATATTTTCCCCAGCGTGTATTTGGGCAGAAAGCCAACTTGTAGTCCCAGAGGCAATTTCGACATCGCGTGTAGTGTTATTCGCATGAAGACGTCTGGAAAAACTGCTCAAGGTGTACATCACACTATCTGGGTGTTGATGTGGCTTCGTTAAGTGCCCAGGTTGATCCAGATATTCCAAAACTCTGACTTGGTCATTTTCAAAGACAACCTTGTAACTTTCGGGATTAGTTTCGATGGGATCCATACTCACCTGCTAAACTCCTTTCTTCTAGTCTGAAGATGAAATTTATCTTGAAATGCTGTGCTACACCAGTGTTAATAACTTAAGAATTGATTCCCAGTGCCCAGTTTCATCCCGTCGCGCGCATAAAGTTTGTCCACGATTTTGCCCATTTGTCCATAAATTTGTCCAATGAAATTAGAAAAGGCCTCGATCTCTCGAGGCCCTCCCATGCATATCTGATGTAGCTCTTTTGACCATTACCAATAGATCGAGCTGAAACAGTTAAGACTGTGGTGGAGTCGACGGAATTTGAACCCGCTCCGACGATTTGGTAAACCAACAGGCTGCCAATTACAACACGCCCCCATCACGAGAGTGAAGTTACGCAGTATTGATTAGTCGGAATCAAAGCGAACAAGCATCTGTGGACAAAAGAATTGGAAAGCAAAAGGGACCTGGCTATTAACCAAGTCCCAATTACTACCAAACCGTCGTGGTGAAAGTATTACATAGA
>QYPT01000118.1 GCA_007280125.1 Streptomycetaceae bacterium
CCAGATATATCCCCCGCTACCACTGCCCTCATCCCACATCGATACACCCTGGAAGATGGAGGTAACAAAGGCCAGAAGTAAGGGCGAGAGCGCAAAGATCAGACCCACTCGTATAAAGGGAATGCGCTTCATGGGGAGAGTTTAAAACAGTCGGAGGCGAGTGGGTGAAGGCACGCTGTGTCTGTTAACTCTTAATTAGAGAAGGCGAGAAAGGACCTTCTTGACAAAACTTCAATTTCGCGCTCGTTAAGCAACGTTTTATTGACAAGAGAATTCGAAATTGATGCAATCGAAAGCAACACGCTAGCAACTCGGCTCAGCGCTTTTTAAAAACTTGCTCTAGAGTTACTCGGTTGGTTCATATAGCTGACGCGACGCCTTAGCAAAAACACCCGCTAAGTCCTCACCTAAATGACATCCGTTCCTACATCCTCGGAGGATGACGCATGTCTGAATTACACAATGATATAGTTACTGCTACTGGAGTCAAGAGAAATAAACGTACGAAGCTAAATGGCGAAGGAAGTATCTATTTTAATAAGGTACGACAAGTTTGGACTGGTGCCTTTTATGACATCCACGGTAAGCGTCGGGTTGCATCGTTTAAAGATCGAGATGACACCGTTAATTGGATAGGAAAGCAAAAGGAAGCGCGAGACCGTGGCGAAGGAATATTCGCTAAGAATCCAAAACAAACCGTTGCTCAATTTCTTGATGAATGGCTTGAACGCCGAGTTCACCAAGTTCGACCAAGTACCTATCGAACATACGGGCAGTCAATCAAAAATCAGATCAACCCGAACATCGGACATCTCAATGCAGCAAAACTTCGTCCGATCATAATCGAAGAAATGATTAGCAAACTCATAGAGAAGGGGTATAAAGCTGGCACTGTCTTGGGTGCTATTCGTGTACTTTCTAAGTCCTACAACGATGGCGTCAGATTGGACCTAGTTCCATACAATCCGATGAAAAAGGTAGAAATCCCAAACCTTAAAAGCATTCCCCTTCCACCAATTCCTTGGGATGAGCTTCGCAAGCTATACGAAACCGCCGAATCAAATCCATATAGTCACGCTCGTCTTGTTTTAGCAGCTGAAGTCGGAGAGCGCCCAGGTGAAGCGCGAGGATTTAAGTGGTCGGATGTTGATGAAGTAAATTCAACAATCAAAATCCAACGCCAAGTTGTGCGCATCAAAGGTGAAGGATTGCACTTCTCTGATACAAAAATCCCTCAACTGGAGCCAACTTACATGACCCCAAGAGCCATGAATATTTTGCTTACGTACAAGCGTCATCAGAAATTGAATAAGGCAAAATGGAAGGTTGATTTAGACCTTATTTTTCCAAATACAAAGGGCAACAAGATGGACGAGACTAGAGATAAAAAGTGGTTTAAGGATCTATGTGCTGAAACTGGAATTCCACCACGGTCGTTGTACCAGTTGCGAAAAAACTGTTTTACGCAATTTATGTCAGTTTCTGATCTGGGGACAACTATGAAATTTACTGGTCACACGCAATCTTCGACTCTGTTGTATTCATATATATCCCCAGCGAGCCAAGCCGTAAAGGACGCCGTCCTAAGAAGTGAAGCTACGAATCCAGCTTTGAGAAAGGACGTTGGATAAAGTCGGGAAATAGTTACGGTTCTGAGGTAACTGTTTCCCAACTTCAGAACCGTTTGCTATTTATCCCCAATTTTTTTCTCACTACCGCGGCCAGATCTACATCCAGTACATCAGCCAGGCGAATTAAATAAATTGCCACGTCAGCAATCTCGAGTTCAATGTCCGATAACTTCTCTGGAGTTAGGGCGCTAAGTTGAGATTCGTCTGAAGTGAGCCATTGAAATTCTGCAACCAACTCTCCGGCTTCTCCAGACACTGCCATCGCTAAATTTTTGGGAGTATGGAACTTCTCCCAATCACGTTCTCTTGCAAAGGTTCGAATCTCATCTTTTAAGGTGTTTATCTCGGTCATCTCATCCCCTCAACTTGGCATCATTTTCTTAAAGTATTCGGCAGTTGCTGGATCAACAAAATACACATAACAACCTTTCATTCCACGACTCATTAAGGTTCTATAAGTATTTCGAATGATTTCATCGGCCTTAATATCCGCACTAATTTGGTCTATCTTGAATTCTTTCTTGTATCCAGCTAGCGATTTGTCAGTCTTGGCACGGGCAGATGGATCAGTAACCAGGACTCCATCAATGCAAATCAGGTCTCTACCAATGATGACCCCAATGTAATCAACTTCCAAACCCTGGCATGTATGAATGCAGCCAACCTCATTTACTGATTTAGGGCTAATAATCCATTCACTTCCATCTGAAGTCAGATTCCATGTTGCTTTGTATCCGAAATCATCAATCGTGATGTCAGACAAATTTGGGTTGTTCTTACTTATCCAGTCCCAGCAATATCCCGCAACAACTCTTGACTTATTATTCAGTCGATTTTTTTCTTTAATTGTCTTATGAAGGTCTGTGGGGCTATCAAATATCTGAAAATCAAACTTATCTCGCGAAAAATAGTGTGCGGTATCGGCATGAAGTCCAAGAACTTCATCTAACCAAGCCATGTAATCATCTGATCCACCGCATCGAAACTGCGAGGTAAGCTCTAAACGCTCAATCCGTGCCCCAGCAAGCCCGGCCTGCTCTTCTATCATTAAGATTTCGCCAACATCCGCCCAAGTCACCTTCTGTGCCTCATCAATAAAGAAGACTGAAGTATGTGCCGATTCGATAATCTCTTTAACCTGGTTCTCCCCAAGATTTCTAAACATTCCAGATTTCATTTTCAGTCGATGGGCCTCATCCACAATCAAAGTATCAAAGCTCTCAGAAGCACTCTCAGTAAATGATCCAGAGCCACTAAAAAGACTCCTTATGTCAGCTTTTCCAAAAATCTTTTTTAACTTCGCTTCAAAGACCGCGCGCGGTGCCGCATTTGGTGTTACATAACGCGCATTAAGCCTTTGTCCTGTTAGTCGCACTAAAGCATTAATTGAAATGACTGACTTACCCGTTCCAGGTCCACCATTAATAACAAGTGCGCGCTTTTGCCCAGTCAGTGAATCATTAGCTGCCTTAACAATCTTTTCCAAAACAGTCTTTTGTTCATCGAGTAACACGAACTCCTCATGGCCTTTGAGCATAGAACCTACGGCATCAGCCAATTGTTGCGAAGGTCTTATTACCGCAGCATCAATTCGCTCGAGTAATCCTGTACCGGATCCTTCCTCAATATTGGCACTGATCATTGACCGCAACTGTTCAATCTGACCCTTGATAAATACAGGTACCTCGCGCAGTTTTTCTTCGTATCGTGAAGCACTAACAACAGTTTCATCGTCACAGTTATGCAGATATGCGCAAGCATTAACAGAAACTTTGGTGTCATATATGTACTCGTTGTACATTTTTAAATGACTCAAATAACTCCATGCTTGATACGAAGGATGAGGTGCGTCCCGTACTCCACCGCCAACGTAGGCGCGCACGTGCTCTGCCAGATCAGAAAATTCAATGTCTGTCCACTGCTTCAACTCAATAATTACTAATGATTCTTCACCCGCAGCGTTTTTGCCGGAAAGCATAAAATCAATTCGAAAAGCACGACCATTAACCCGATACTCAATTGCTACTCCCGCATCGCCATGGATTTCCGGTGTATTCATCGCATGATACATGGCATTCCCAAGAGAGTTTCTCCACGACGAGTACTCAGCATCCCCGACGTTATGCCCAAGTTTGCGCTTCACTTCATTCTTTACGATGTCTTCAATTGTTGGGGCATCCAACAAGAACTGATCCTTAGTGGCTAGATATGCAAGCACCCTATGTCAATTTCCATCTAGAGGGGCCAGCACTAGAAATCAAACCGTTTTGCTTCGCTATAGTTCTGGCCCAAGCTAGTTTGTACTCTAACTTCGTTCTTTTCCCGGAATGTATCTGTGCTACCTCATCGCTAGTTAACTCTAAATGCTGAATCACGAATTCGCGAATGGCCTTATTTGAAGCTTCCCCACCAGATTGTTTTAAAGCCATCACAACGATCAACGTCAAATCGGCATTTTGTGGAATTCCTTTGGATGACATGGCACCAGATTAACTTAGCCGGGGCTTGGAAACCAGGGCATTGGAAGGAATTGGCCCAAATTAAACAGAAGTCTTCTTGGAAACGGTTGTATTCCAAGACCCTAGGACATTTAAACTGTCGGTTAAATGCAAATTATTCATCACTTGAACTGTTTCTCCTATAACAAAATCAGGCTTGACACTTAAGCCCGAAATCCAAACACTGCCTTCGAATTTAATTGGAATAGATTTTTGAACTAACAATTGCAAGGAAACCTTAGATGAGTCAGCGTTTGAATGAATTTGCAATATTTTACCCTGAAGGAAAATTGGTTCGGATGTGACTTCCAGATTCGAAATCTGAAATTCATTACAAATATCTTTAAAGTTGCAAAACCGACAATTTTCGAGTGTTGCTTTTGCAGGGGCAATTTGCTTGGCCAAGTGTGCTTCCGCACTCAGTATTGATTCCCTTATTTTCTTAATCATGGCTTGATCTATCGAAATTTCCTTTTCCTGCAATGTAAAATCTCTTATTAACAACCTTGTCACTTTTCGATTACTTAGCTCGCTAACCAACATTAGATAAATGTGCATTTGCATAGAAAATGTCTCTGGATCTGTAACATTACCCGTCTTGTAATCAACAATTTCCAGTCCCGTGGAAGATTCCTTCACTAGATCAGGAATTCCCTTCAATTTTAGTATTTCGCTTTCAAGGTATTTCTCGACCCATGGATAGGAATCGTTTGAAGAACTAATCGGTCTAGAAGAATCTCCTGCTCTCTTCCACACTTCACCCAAACTCAACGCCTTTTCTACTAAATATTGGGTTGACGTTTTAACCGCGAAATACTTAGGCCAGCGAATCGGTTGAGGTACCACGGTGTTAGGCCATTCTGATTGAATACTTTCAAACTCCTCTTTTTCAACTGCGCTCCAAATGTCATTGAAGAGAGACTCTCGATTCTCTGAATTCTGTTTTTCGAAGCCCCCTTTATGCGCTGACGCCAAAACTTTATGAGCGATTTTCCCAAGCGAAGATGGCAAGTTACTTTGATGGCGTTTCTTGTCTGGATCGAGGCTCCAGATGAATCGTTGAGGACAGCTTTCAAATAATTCGAGTTCAGATGGTGAGACTTTCATAAATTCTGACAATTACTAACTATTCAGCAAATTCGAAATTACGGAATAGGGGTTTCGAGCCAATTGAAAGAAATCACTCAAATGTGGGTTAGGAATTCCAAACTTAAACTTAACTTCCGCTAAGAATCCCTGACTCATCTGTCCCCCGACACTGTCGCGCTGTGGCCAAAGTGGGTGACCTATCAGAACGGCTTTTTGATTAGTGCGGTTTATAAGTACTGGATATTGATCCTTGATGATCTCCAATTCGATTGGGAGACCCATTCCCGATTCAACTAGTGCCCTTGCTCCGACGATAGATTTTTGAATCCAAATAGAATGATCTAGCTGACGGCCCAACACAAGTGAAGTCATGTCCAGAGCAAGTCGCCAGTCTAATAATTGGTGACTGGATCTGTTTGTGTAAGTCCTAAGACAATCCGGGCAAGAAGTGTCACAACCTAAGTGGTTTTTTGATAGCCATCTCTCTCTCATTTCAGAGTCAATTACCGATAAGACTTTGTTAAAATTTTCTAACTTTGCAATCTCAATTGAAAATCCTGCACCATTTGCATGTGAGTCAGCTAGATATATTTGACCGGTTCGAGTCTCTGGATTGCTGCCCAGTTTCTTTTTGAATCCAACCACAAATTCTTCTGCATCGATTCCCAATGTAATTTTGCAGGCGTTTCTAAATGCTTCTGCGAATGAAAGATACGCTGCGGTTGCACCGGGAACGAAGGGATGATTCGTGGACCCAAGGTAGATTTCACCGTCTAAGTGTGCAAATTCAACTTCAGAAGTTTTTATATCTATAAGAAGAGCATCTGTGGTCCTAATTTCACCAATAGCTATTTCTTTTTCAACGGAATCCGCGGGAATTTCTTGTCGCAGAAATGGAGGAAGGGTCTCAGGTACAACGATTGTTCCATCCTTTGCTTTAACGCATTTGAAGTATTTCCCACGATTGTCATTTATGGTTACTAATCTCGCTTGTTCAAAAGTGGTGAGAGTTGCGGTACCAAAGTTGTATGTATCTGATGGAGATACATCCGCCCCAAGAACCAATCTAGGCGAAGATGCAGGACTTGAGACATCGCTTTCATCGTCATAATCTCTCGGCTTAAAAGTTGTTCTGAATCCTAGAGGCTCGTACATTTCGAATTCCTTCATGGGATCGAGACAAATTGGGCAGGGATGATCACTTTGTGTGTTTAGGTAAACCGCCTCACAGGAATCACAACGTTTAACCAAAATTGCCTGGCCAAGTGGATCAATAGAAATCGAGTTTGTAGCAGATAATCGATACGCAGCGAATCCGGCCACTGTGTGAATTTGGTGATCACGAGTTATTTCAGCTCCCGGAGCAAACATGCCAACAGCAGCATCAAGCGAACGATCTGCCACTGAACTTCGGTCTGAGTCCAATGAATTCTTTGGTTTTTGACCATACAGGGATCTGACTCGCGTAGGGAAACCAAACATAGGTAAAACTCCAAATTGAGCAAGAGCCTCACTAAGCTCCATATCTGGACGATCTGCATTCAAGATGACTGAGTCAATGTCTGCAATCAGTTTAACTGGCAAAGTCGCACACCAGGCATCGACATCACTTTCAAATTCTGTTTGAATCAAAAGTGCTGAAACCACCTTTGACCAATTTCCGCCAAGCAGTACTTGAGTTATGAGCTTCCTATATTTACTTGTCCAGTCAGAAACAATTCCAAAACTTCCATGCAAACTTTCGGATGTATGTTTTGGCTGATCAGTTTTTGAAAGTTGAAGAAACGAGCGCCTTAAAATTTCTCCGTTAACGACTCTCCGCACAACACTCTCTCTACCCATTTGCAAGAATGGTTCTGGAGGCGTATCAGATGTCATCCGTTCTGGATGATTAAAATAATACTCGTCATGACTTCTATCTCTACATAAAGTGAGAGCGTAGGAAAGTGGCTGGCCTAGACGCCCCGCACGGCCTACGCGCTGTTGATAATTAAATCTTTGTGGTGGAACGTTCGCCATCATGGTGGCACGGAGTGATCCGATATCTACTCCGACCTCCATTGTTGTGGTAACGCTGAGAATATCGATCCCATGCGTTAACTCTGATTCTCTTGGCGCAGGCTTAAAGGCATCACCTCGGAACTGGCGTTGGCGACTTCTTTGCAAAGCAAGAGGTTTGGTTTGTCCAGTCAACTCTTCAATTCTAAGGCGTAGAGGTTTTTGCTTTGACAACCATGCAAAATAGTCATCTTCGAGAACAAGTTTTGCCTCAACTTTCTCAAGTAAAAACTGGTGACAACTCCCTCTAACACAAATTCCAGCGGAATGATGTAGATGCAAGAAAGAACACCGCTTGCAACGCCAGACATATTTACTCGCTGCAATTGCATTCAACGGCAAAGCATCACTCAAAATTGAAATATTCCAATCTCGTAGAACGCCAGATCCGTGCAAAGTATCTGAAATCCAAACTTCTAGGTCATTCGCATCGATAGAGATTGCATCATTTAAATCAGAAACGGCCTTTAAATATTTCTTCAAGGAACCTGGAATCTTGGCTGAGACTCTTTCAGATCGAGATCCCTCGTAGCGACCTGCTAAACCAAGTATTCTTACTGAAGAATTTAGGATCTCCTGAAGTATTTCCTTATCAATTCCATGAATCGACTCGAATTCATCTCCAAAAGAAAGATAGCCAACACCAACGGACTCCATGTCACGCTCTGCGCGTCCATAAATAACTTCGCTTGCAATCTCAGGTCTAAGTGCGCGATTGAAAGTGTCTCTCATGATTCGACACTGTTCTTCGGGAACTTGTACCCACTCGCCGTTCTTAGGCTGATACGCCTGATACCAAGCAGCACCACCAATATTCTGGAAAGAAGCTTTTGGGCCTGCTGGAGAAACACCTAGGCCAACCAACTCATTGGTAATGGATGTAACTAAGCCGAACCAAGATTTTCCGTTAAAACTATTTTTACTTTTTAGATTCAATAGTTCGGCATCATCATCTGCGTCTGTAGCGCCCTTTGATTTCTGGAACTCGAGTTTAGCTATTCTTTTTTGAATTTCTAGAACCGAGTCCCCCGGTCCAGATTCAATTTCGATCGTTGCCACTTGTCGCAAAAGATCTCGATGGTGATTCAAGGCTACGCCAGCTGCAGTACGTGCAGCATCATCACGTGAATCAGTAAATATGATGGTTTTATAACTTAAAGGCTTCTCATCGACAGCCAATGAAAGTGATCTTGAAAGTTGCGATGCGAATACTTGAGTAGCAATTGCTTGACCAGTGGTGTGGGCTCGGATTGGAGTTCTTACGGCTGAATCATTCCAAAATTCATCCATCACATTGCTCTTTCCGCTGCTGCCACACGCGGGACATGTTTTAGGCAATGACGGAAACGTTTCTCCTGACGATATTGGTACGTTTGCGACCAAAGTAATTCCTGCATTCGGAAATGGATTTGCAGGGAGTTGCATTAGTCCGAGTTGTGGGTTGAATCCTACTTTTTCAAACCTAAATTCTATATTCTGCTTGGAACCATCAACCTCTTTACTATGCGTCCAAGCGGCAACAGTAGTATCGGTGTTTGGCCAATACCACCTATATTGTTTCGAGTTTCTTCGAAAAACAGGCTCCTTATTTCCAGAATCAGGAACATTTGGAGATAGAGATCCTAGGAATGCATTTAATTGGTTTGGGGTTTGATCCGAAGGAAGTACAAAACCACCTAAACTGATATCGCCACAGTCAAAACAATAAAGTAATTCAAGGACTCGTGATCCACAGGAATCACAACTTACTGCTGGTAAGTCAAATAATTTACCAATTCTTCTTTCATCGAATGTGTATTCAGGTGCAATACCGGAGCAAGCCCTATTAGAACAAGCCCACAACCCTCTGGGGGTTCGAACAAAAAGATGAGAACGAATTGGAATCAAATTAGCGCCGATGCCGCTTGACAGTTTTTGAAGGGCATTATCGAGTTTGAAATCAGAATCCTTATCTTCACCAAACATATACTTAGAAATTTGCGACAACGGAGTTGCAATTACTTTTCCGGATTCATCAGAACAAGCTTGTGCAATAATCTGCGAAATTTCTTCTGGACTCAAACTATCAGTATCGAAAGTTGAATCTGGTTTCGAATTCTGTTGCTCCAAATTTCTTGTCATTCCTCTAGTTATTAGAAATGAATCAGGTTTAGCCCCAAAGAATGATGCTGAAAAATCTTTGCCTCCGTCGAGTTCTGAAATCGAGGCGCTTGTTGCAATGAAACGAATTTGCGGTGATTGCGGCGAAATGCCAAGACGTTGTAACAGGTTACGAATTACTAGTGCAACTTCTGATCCTTGAGTACCTCTATATAGGTGAAGTTCATCTATAACCAAGTGGAAGATGTTATTTGGATCGGCATTTATCCAATCTCTTGTCTGCTTAAATATGCTCTCTTCTTGCTCGCGCATGAGCATGGCATTAAGCATCGAATAGTTGGTAACCAGAATATCTGGTGCCGAGTGCATCATGTCCCATCTAGTGAGCATCTCTGAACCCATCGGATCTGACAGTTGATCTATGGCATCATCATTTGAATTTGCACTTCTAAATTCTTGAACTTCTCGCGACATATCTTTAAGTTCATTTGCAACTCTTACTACCTTTTCTGCGCCACTACCGAAAGGCATCTTTCCGCTACCCATAGTGATACCCGTATATCGCCCAAACCAAAACTGGAGAGAAGGTTCTTTCTCCGAAATTATTCGGATTGACCTTCTGAGTCGAGTAATTTGATCTTCCACAAGTGCATTTGTTGGGTAGAGAATCAATGTGCGAATTGCTGCAGGTCTTTTTTCTGATTCCCGGAGTGGGTCCCATTTGGGATTGGACTCATCCCACCAGCGTTTAGCTTTTGCCTGTTCGCTCCACGATTTGGCTTCTAAGGTGAGGCGCAAAAGAATGGGAAGCAGAAATGATTCCGTTTTCCCTGAACCTGTTCCAGAAGTGACGACAATATTCTTTTCTTTTGAATTGGCAGAGAAGAGAGTCCTCATGGCTAGCGCTTGATGATCTCTGATATGGATTTCACCGTTGCTCGCAGCGTATTTCCCGAACAAAGCCCGTCCAACTAATTCGACAGTGCCGCTATCGATGCCCAATTCCTCGCCCAAGGCGTTTAAAGAATGCTTGGCATCGTAGGGCATTACTGGTTCAAGAAATATTTCGGTTGCAATTCTGCTATTCGAAAGAAGTAAATTCCTTCTTTCTTGCATAAGTTCGGGAAACTTCAACCAATACTGAGTATCAAAATATTTTAAATAAGCGTTTATCAACTGTTCTTTCAAAACTGTTGGAGTCAAATTATCCATAAATTGCTCCTCCTAATTTTGCTGCGAAAAGTCTCGATGTCCTCGAATTAATGTTATTGTAAACAAGTAATTTTCCGGTTGAATCACGTTCTGGCAATTTGCCTGAAGCTAAAACAGCGGCTCTACCATAAAGTCCTGGAAGTGTTGCGCCTAATGGGACTATCAACTTATTGATTGCATAATCATAAGCAAAGAGTGCTCTTCCTAATACTGCTGACTGGAAATGCTTTGCCATTTCTGCTGAAACAAAACTTACAGAATTGCTCTTCAAATCATTGGCAGTTCTGACTACATAACGATTCCGATATTCCCCGCGAATTCTGTATCCACCCACCTGGTCAATATTTAACGATTCCACCCAAGAATTTGATGCCGGTTCAAACTGCGATAGCGATTCAAACCCAGGGACCGCTCTTTTAGGGAGGGACTCTGCTAACTCAGTAATTGGAGGAAGAATGCTTAGCATTTCGAGAACAGGTTCTCGTAAATAGGGAATATTCATCTTTTTAGAAATGGCATCGATTTCAGATTCCTTTGCCCCAACGATTCGAGGAAGCGTGAAGGTGTCTACATCTTCAAAACCAAATAACTCTCCCTCGGTGAGGGAACTTTGGATCAACTCCATTAAAGTTTTAGAGGCGAATCCTGTAATCACCACATAGGAACCACAAGATACAAAACTTGTTGGAGTCACTTCCCAACTCCGGATTTGAAAGAATTCGTCTAATCGGCAATCAATGAGCGCAAGTTGATCTAGTTCCAAGGCAAATTGATACTTAAACAACGCACCAGAATCTATAGCGCTCGCAAGCATTTCTAATGCCAATCCAGATCCACCACCAACATGCATCAATCCATCCAATACTTCGATGTGCTTTGTTCTTCTATTTTCCACCGGAGGCATGGCTGAAAGCGAAACTCTAGGTGTCTGAACGACAACTGCTTCTGCGGAAATTGCAACCTTTTTTGCTGCCTTCTCCTTTTTCAACTTATTTCGTTCGGCGACCCATGCATTTGCTGCAAATTTCTTGTTCAATCCACAATATTTACAAGTTCCTTGAATATTTCCTGAATCGCTTTTCTCGAAGCCTTGACGTGATTTTGATGGAACGGTGGGAGGAATTACAAAATTATGCCGGGCGGTTCCGAAACAACTAGCGGCCGTCACGCTTTGTAATGTGATTTGCTCAAATTGCCGGCTAGTCATATTTCCGCTTGGCTGATTTATCCACCAAATTTTTTCGTCAGGAGGAACTTCTTCTGAATATATTTTTACATTTGCAGCTTTTTTAGTGATTGAACCATCGACAAAACTAAAAGTCGAATCTTGCAATGGAATAGTTTGCACAACTCCTAATACAGTATTTGTAAAATCATGCACTAATCTTTCAGAAGATTTCCAGCTTGCTTCATCGATAGAATCGGAAGATCGTAATCTGAGCGTTTTCTCCGTGACTGGCTTGTTCTCTGAATCCATAAAAAGTTTTACCGCAAAATTGTTATTGGAAAGTGTTGACGCATCAATTTTCCATACTGCCGTTGCTTCATAGAATTCATGTTCCAGAACTACCGTCTCGGATTCATCCTCTGAACAGATTTGCATAGAAATCTTTTCCGCACCCAACACGGATCCACGGATTTCAAAGTCAACATCTGAATGCCATTTTGGTGGTCTTCCCGGCAATTGAAATCCTCCGGAGAAATTTAAAGTTCCAGCGAAAATTGGTTTCAAGCCTTCTAGTGATCCGTCGGGCGGGAGTAGCGAATTCTCCGGTGGCATCACAAGTTCCACGTTTTTGGCTATTAACCATCCATCTGGAATTCCTGCAATATCTTTGGGACCAAGCATTGCCCAGCCCGGCCGTGCACACTTACTTAGAACTTCTGAAACTTTGGATGCCAACTCTCCATTATTTTGTAGTGCCAAAAGAGTTCTTACTCCAATTTCAGTTCTTTCAACCTCTTGATACCTACGCGACAACTCGTCATGCCTAAAAACAACTAGGCGCTTGGGAAAACGTTCGATATTGAAATTTCGCCCAATATCGATTGTTAGTAATCCTTCAAGTAAATCTATTGAACCTACTGGAGAGAATGATGTGTCAGGCCGCCACCAACCTGATAGATCCATGAGAACTTGAACTTTCGCATCGCCTTCACCATCACGTCTCTTTATTCCGATTAGGTGCCCTTCTTCACTGGAAATCGGAGCGCTAAACGAGAAATTGAAATTCATTGAAGCACTTGGGAATGATGTTTCAAATGCCTCGAGTCGAACTTGAAAATCTTGCTTCGAAATCTGATCTTCTTCGAAGTGCCCGCTTGAAACTGCACCGTCCCACAATTCAAGTTCTCTACAGGCGATACTGGCTATACGAGTTTTAGCATCGTCTTTTTCCCAAAGTTTCTTCAGGGGCTTGCTAGGATTTCTATAGGAACTGAAATAAGAATCTTCTCGCTTCATCCATGCATCGATAATATTTTGCATATCCCGTTCGACCAGACTGGTGAATGGAGAGAAATTATTTTCTCGAAAAAGTTTAGGAAATTTTTTGCGGTCAACTGAACGCACTAACGCCTGCGAAAGGGCTAAGCCCACATATTTATGGGCAGAAATTGAGTACGCAGTTCCGATGCCTCTCTTGCTACT
The DNA here is from genome assembly GCA_007280125.1 of Streptomycetaceae bacterium. Lineage (GTDB taxonomy): Bacteria > Actinomycetota > Actinomycetes > Nanopelagicales > Nanopelagicaceae > QYPT01. The sequence continues at coordinate 13,239 of QYPT01000118.1, forward strand.
CAAATATTTATCAAGCCATAAATTTAGAGCGGACCAAAAGGTGCTTGCTACTTTTCGATAACTTTCTTCAACTATTTTCGTGTCAGCAAGACCTAGATTTCCCTGAAGTCTCGGATAGTAGGCATTCGTGGAGTAGCCACCCTCGCTGCCCATGTCGGACGCGGAGATCGTAAATGCGAGAAGCAGCGGGATATGCGGATAGTTTGGAACTGTTTGCGATGCCTCAGCCGCCTCTTTAGATTTGCGATACCAAATTCCTAGCGAGTCTTTCATGCTGTCAAATAGTGTTGGCAAATCTGAATGATGAAGTTTTGAATTCACGGATTCAAAAATCGTATCTTCTAAGGTCGCGGGATCAATGCCTAGATCGCTCGCCACCTGTGACTGAATCTCTTCAGTAATTTCCAGGTAGACCGGGCGATTAGCCATTTCTGTCGTGAAAAGCGCTCTACACAGGGCCTCGTTTAGCGCCTCGTAAGTCACTACCTGGTCTGTCCCGCTTGAGTTGACGGGAGATCCTGAATTCATAACTTTAGGCTAACGGGTGGGGCTGACATTAAAAATACTCAATGCCAAGTTTTGTCAGTGGGACCAGATAAGCTTCCGCTATGACCTTCAAATTCGTCGACCTTTTCGCCGGAATCGGTGGATTCCATGGCGCCCTAGGTGCTCTAGGCGGAGAATGTGTTTACGCCTCTGAAATTGATAAGGCAGCAGCCAGAATCTATTTGAGAAATTGGGGAATTGAACCGGAAGGCGACATAACCCTTGCTGCAAACGACACCACAATGGAGGTGCCAGACCATGATGTTTTGGTTGGTGGCTTTCCATGTCAACCATTTAGCAAGTCAGGCAAGCAAAAGGGTATGGAAGAAGCGCGTGGAACTCTGTTTTGGAACATTGCAAAAATTATTGAAATCAGAAAACCAAAAATTATCATACTTGAAAATGTTAGAAATATTGCTGGTCCAAGGCACGCCCATGAATGGGGAGTGATTATTCAAACTCTTCGTGAATTAGGTTACAGAGTGAGTTCCAAACCATTTGTTGTATCCCCGCATCGAATTCACCCTTCATTCGGTGGGCGGCCACAGGTTCGTGAACGAGTTTTTATCGCTGCAACTAGATTAAACAGAGTTACAGGACAACTTCACGAAGAACCTCAGCTACCCTCTAAGGAACAATTCGAGGCAAACTGGGATTCAAAAAAGTGGAAACTTGCTCAAGATCTTCCGCTAGACCCGTTGACTGCAAAAGAAAAGAATGGATTGAAACTCTCTGAAGCAGAAATTGAATGGCTTGATGCATGGAATGAATTTCTCCAAATCTTCCGAGCAAATAACGATGGCAAAAACCCTCCGGGCTTCCCTATCTGGGTGGATGAATGGACTCATACAAAGAATCTTGAGATTCCTCGCGGAACTCCTAAGTGGAAAGAAAATTTCTTGAGGAAAAACTCTGAACTCTATACTTCAAATAAAAAAGTTTTAGATGCTTGGCTAAAGAAATATGACAACCTAGCTCATTTTCCACCAAGCCGACGAAAATTTGAATGGCAAGCTCAGGATGCTAAGAGTATTGCAGACACTATTTTGCATTTTCGTCCTTCGGGCATTAGAGCAAAGAAAGCTACTTACGTTCCAGCGCTGGTCGCAATTACCCAAACTTCTATTATCGGAAAACATAAGAGGAGAATTTCGGTAAGAGAAGCGGCGAGGTTGCAAGGATTTCCTGATTGGTTTGATTTCTTGGACCAAAGAGAAGGAATGTCTTACAAACAACTTGGAAATGCTGTAAATATTGGGGCTGTCTACAATGTGATTAAGTCTTTAGTCATCCGAGATATTGACTTACTTGCAAAGTATCCGGATTTAACAAAAGCAATCTTGAGTGCCCCAAATTCTCCAGATGATCAATTAATTGAGTTCAAATCTCATTCGCACAAAGAGAGAACTGATCTTTCAACTACATTCCAGCCACGAATAGTTAACTTAGAAGCCTGATCTAAACTCCAAGATTATTCAAAAGTTTACTCAGGGTTTCTTTATCAATATTGCCACTCTCAAATTGCTGTTTAAGATACTGAACTGTGGCCGCATTCTTTTTCATATCAGCCATAATTGGACCAAGATTTGGATAAGTGCCTGAAGTCAATATCGAAGTGACAACATCCAATTGCCAGACTTGATTAGCGGAACCAGGATTTTCTGGGGCGTGAAAAGGTATGACGCAGCCTGGGTTGTCTACTGCAAATTGTCTCGTTAAAGTAGCTTTAATAGTGACGGCCTCATCATTTTGTTCAATTCGGCTTGCGTAGCCGCGGGCAGTTGTTGGATCAAAATAAGTAATCCCCGGTAAGTACGGAGCAATAAACACGGTCGGTGTTTCATACGACGGAGAGTTGCTCTTTAAACTGTTGGAGGAAGACATTTTATTTTTTAGCCTAATCTCTCCTGCTGGTTTAGCTTGCGCCGAACTTTTTAGTGACCAAAGACCTTGAAGGTTATTTCCATATTGAAGCAGATCAAATCCTTTTTCAGAATGACCGCCTGGAACGGTTTGAATGCCGGTCACGCAGCATGCAATTGCCATAATCCACTCATACGCACCTCCAAAACCCATCCGAGCACCAGGATCTGACGGATTTAGTTGAGTTAGCACCCCGCGCATAGCAGTCTCTACTTCGCTGCCTAACTCAGGTTTTTGTTCAAAACCCGCTTTGAGAATTGAAAATGGGTGACTTGTCGAAAGCACCAGCCCTTTTTCTAACTCTTGCTCCATGAAGTAAGTATGAGCAAATTTGCGCACAATTGCAGCTTAGGCAGACCTCTAAAGCAAGTAAAAAGCAAAGCTCAAGGCTGAAAACGTCACTTTGTTGAATAGTTCATGATTAATGGCAAAATTGATGACGGGTCAAAGGTTAATTTGGTACTGAATTCGTTTGTTTTTGATTCGTGCTGTTAGGGCATCGTGATCGAGATAAATAGATTTCCGCGATTCTGGATGAATCGAAATCAAACATAAAAGAAACGTTCCTTCAAGCCCCTGTAGTAATGACTCCTCATTCTTGGTTAGCCCAAAAAAGAACCCAGTTGGAAAATTAACTAATTTTTTCGAAGTTACTTTCACTTCGATAAGAACAAAATCATTTCGTGACTTCACTGATTCAAAGGAGTCTACATTTAGCCTAACCAAGTCAAAAGATCTGGTGTAAATATTGGGGTAATCGAGAATTGAAAGTAGTGATTTCTTCTCTTCAAGTGTTGGAATTATTAGGCGTGCATCTTCTTCTAAAAGCATATTCAGCCCTTTATCTTCACTTTCAAGGTTGCTTCCATTATGTGGTTCTTTTCCCATAAGTTTGCTCCTCTCTAGTGTCTTCGAATTATGAATCCTACTTTCGGGAATTAAATCTAGCGGACTCCCTCGGACTCCATGAATTTAGCAAATTTTGACCAACGCATACGCCGCTTGAATCTCCCATTACTTGGTTTCCACTCAATGCTACCTTTGCTGACATGAAGTTCTCCCAACTTCTTATCTCCTTCCTTGATAACAAAAACAACGTCTGAATTAACAATTTTGTCACGCGGTTGTCGCATAATTACCTTGTGAGTAGCCATAATTTCCCCTTTTCAGTCAATTAAGAGTATCAATTTGCCAAAGACTTACAAGATGCTTCTTGCTTCAGAAAATTCACAAAGTCCAAATTGAAAAGTGCATCCCCGCATCTTTTCACTCGGATGAGATCTATAGCCTCTTCGGCTGAATAGCTCAGGTGTCGAATCATGAAGAGGGCAACGCATAATGAACTGCGATTTTTGCCGGCTTGGCATCGCACGCCAATTTTTTTTGTGTTCACATATTCGCCAGCAATCCAATCTGCAATCTCACGAAGGGTCTGTATTTCTTCCTGATTGATTGGCTGCGTCCTCCAGCTTCTCCATAGACGGCTATGCCGTGTGCATGGAGTGCTCGAAGAAGATCTACTTCTTCAAGAAATGAGACGGTAGATACCCACCCGCAGGCGCAAATAGCCTGAAAGTAAGTACCTTCAACATCGAAAACAGCGTTTGCATGTTCATTAGACATCGCAAAACCAGGCCCTTACTGGGCTCTTAAAATAAAAGAGACCCGCTACTTCCGGCGGTGTCTTTCATCGCCGGCAGGTTTTCCTTTAGGGCCACCGGACGCGGGTCGTGCTGCGCGGAGGGCACTAAGCAAGCTAAAGGGCTTATCGCTTAGTTCTTAACCTAGGAGAAAAGATAGCAGATAGGAGTGACAAAGTCATTCGCCGCGCATCTAATTCTTTAGGAGTGCAGCCGTAGCCTTCATTTCTGGCGTTGCTAGTTTGTGTTCACAGGCAGCTGCTCGCACCTCTGGATCAGAATCGTTAGCTAGTTTTTCAAGCAATTCAAGGTCAACTAGTGGGTGCTTAGCAGCAAGAATCCTTACGTATGCTTCCTTGTCTTTAACCGCTTTCTTCAAGTCGTCATAGTTAAATACTTCAGAGCGCTCCATGATTACACCACGTACATACTTGCTTCGTGATTTCTTTAACTTTTCAAGCGTCTCTAATCGCGTCTTTGGGTGACTAGCAGCGATTGCCTGGGGGTAGGAAGCTACGCGGTAACCAGAGGATGTTTCACCGGCCCATTGGCCAAACTCTAACTTCTCTTCTGGATAGCCGTATGTGTCGTAAGACCAGCTAGGTGTTTCTGCAATCTCATCCAACAAATCAGCATTTAGTTCAACGTTTCTAGCCATGTTCCAATTGGTGTTTGCTAGGTGAGCTTTTGCAATTTTCATTAACTTGTCCGCAGAAAGTTGTAGATTTCCATCAAGGAATATCCCACACAAGACATCATCGCCTCTAAGTTCGATGACTAGATCTAGGAAAAATTCATTGTGCTCGCTCCTGAAACTCTCCATCCGAGCTTCAACCCACTTATTCTTAGGAGCACTTGTTTGCGGCGCAAATTTCGACACAAAAGCGGCAGCTTCTTTGAAAGTGATTAGGCCCAGCTCTGCAGCACGTAAGGTAGCCGATGTTTGAATTCCAATTGATTTATCGGCCAATAACTCTTGATATCGCTTTTCATCTATTACTTCACTAAGAAGCGCCTCTGAGCGACCTGTAACAGAGGTTACCGCTGATATCTTCGCAAGGTTTTTTGCGCTGCCTGAAGCGGCAGCTACAAGGGCCTCGCGGCCTGCGTAATTCTTCATTACCCATTTTCCGCCCTCTTCGGCGTAATAAGTCTCAGCTTTCAAATACTCAAGAACAGTCACGGACTTATCTCCCAAGAGCTGCATCAAAATCTCTGGTTCTGCTATCGGGTTACGAGCCAATGCTGCACGTACTCCAGCTGACTTATCCTTTACGAGAATCTGCTGAATATCTCTCTCAAGGCCAGGTAAGGAAGCAATGCGTGCTCGGAGATCAACGTCCTTCACATCAATAATTTTTGGAAGATGTTCCTGTTGAAACCAACCTCGGTGGAACATGAGGCTCACCAAGCCAATTTTATTGATTTCCTTATTTTTTAAGAATTCCTCAACCCATTGTTTTGGCATAAACATATTGCTAAGAAAAAGATGATGGTATTTCACAGGGAATTTTTCGCGTGCCATAGCGATTAATTCTTCCGTGATATTTTCTGCAATTACAGTTGCCTGTCTCTCATCAAATTCTGCGTTACTCAAGACCACTTCCCAAACTTCCTTCGGGCAATTCTTATTTGAAGTCAGAGCTGAGACCACATCTGCATCCGCGTCATTTGCCAGCTCAAGCAAAGTTTTCCTTGGGGTTAGTTCATTCATAGCTACAAACCTGCGCACCCAAGAATCTTTGTCTTTGGACATTTTTTCAAGAGTTTCGGGAGATGCCCACCTAGTTGCCTCTTCTCGTACCGCAGACTGCGTATCAACAACCAGAATATCAAAGGCAGATTTATCGAAATTGGGAAGAGCGAATAGATTAATTTTTTCGTATTCATCCTTGGAGGTCTTTGCTAAATGAATTATCGCTTCCAAAGGAAGTGATGGGTTACTTGATATTCCATAGAAAGACGAAGTAGTGACATTTTTTGCCATCCAAATAAGCACTTCAGCGGGGCACTCAGGATCACTGGCAACATCGTCTTGCATGAGAGGGTCATTGGCATTAGACATCCATGCTGCAATGTCGCTCTTATTAGTAGCCATACTCTGATTTTCCTATCTAATCTCTATGCTTTCAATGGCTGTGGTGGTAATTTATTGTCAAACTTTAGGGGGAGTAATGGCATATCTAGAATTCATAGGCGAAGACGAACAACGCGGCGTTGAAGAGTCTGCAAAATTTTGGGAAGTCACCCAAAATGGCAAAGACCTGCACATCCATTTTGGTCGTATTGGCACTAAGGGGCAGGAACAAGACAAGTCTTTTGATTCTGCAGAGGCTGCTACGGTAGAGATGGACAAGCTAGTTAAGTCTAAGGTCAAGAAAGGTTACGTAGAAAAAAAGAAGCCTTAGTTTTTGCATAGAGTTACAAACTTTCCTAACATCACCATGCCTTCAGGAGATGTTGGCTCCATGATTGAAAGTTGCGGGGATCTCAGGACATAGCAGGCCCATTGGGCTCTTGAGATTGCGACATTTAATCTATTGGGGGACAGCAAGAATTCGATTCCACGAGGTAGGTCTTCACTAGAAGACGTTGTCATTGAGACAAAAACTATCGGAGCTTCTTGCCCTTGGAATTTATCAAATGTTCCAACTCTGACATGACTAAATCCTGCTTTAGACAACTCAGACTTTAGAAAACGGACTTGAGCGTTGTAGGCGGTTACAACCAAGATATCTTCTTGTGCGAGTAGGCGTGGAGTTATTGGATCTCCCTTTGCATCAACCGCTGTCCAGGCTTTACCTAAATGCTCTGGAATCATTTGCAAAAGCTTTTTAGCTTCCTCTACTGAACTCACGGTATTACCAATGTGATCCACAGAAACGATATGTAAACCTGGTGAGATGCCGTCAAGATTTCTACGCTCACATCGAGCATCTGAGTGCAATCTATCTTCGTATTGCAACCTCGACACGGGTGCAGCGATTTTTGGGTGCAATCTGAATGTTGTCTCTAAGAAGAATCCCAACTCATCAGGCATGGTTTTATGCTCACCCAGCAAGTGTGAAAGTACTGATTCGTTGACAGGTTCAGGATGTTTGCCTTGACTCACTTGAGGTAGCTGTTGTGGATCACCCAAGAGCAATGCACAACGTGCTGCAGAGATAACAGCTAATGAATTAGCTAAAGAGAACTGACCTGCTTCATCAATAACGATGAGATCTAAATTTAATAAGCGAACATCTGGTCGACTAAATGTCCACACGGTACCACCCACAACATATCCAGAACCAGACATGGAGGTTCCCCAGACCGCAATGTCATCTACGTGATATGAAGGTTGAGTTTTTGCTGATTGGCCCTTCTTAGCTAATGGAATCAAGTTATCAATCTTTTTAACATTTTCCATAAGGTGCTCAACAACTGCGTGTGACTGTGCAACAACACCAATGCGTGTGAGGTTGATCGTCTTAGCCATAGGCGAAATCTTAGAGCCCTGGACCGACAAGAACCAGGCCCACTCCTTGCAGTTGTCAGTGGCCCTGCCTATGGTTTTGCCCATGAACCCTCAAGAAAAGCGGTTATTGGAGATCTTGCAAGACAATCTCTCGGATAACTCCATGTTCACAACTTTTGCTGCCGCTGAAATCTTAAAGCACAGACGAGCTGTGCAGGAATCATTTATTGTTCTAGCCATCTCCCATTTACAAGAGTTGAGTCGTCTATACAAGAGTGGGAAGTGCCCAGCTCGGCTTAAAAAACTTGGAAAGTTTGCCTTTGATTATGAGCGAACTGTCTTAGAGGGTGCAGGATTTGCGCGACAGATAGATTTCAAGGCCCAGGAACGGGTGATGGAGATTTTGGATGGGACCGAGAAAAAGAACACGCCTATAAGAGTAATCACCACTGTTGAGTATCAATTGGATAAGAGCGAAATTGAATTAGATCTTGAAGAGGATGGGATTTCACTTGAAGATGATGGTGGAAACCGAATTCGAGAGATAGCTACAGAAGTCTTTGAATACTTGCTGGAAGAAGAGATGCAATCAATCCGAATTGTGGGTTTATAGAGATGAAAATGAATCACGACAAGTTTATCGAAGCTATGACTAATTCATTTGAGGATAACCGAGTTTCTACTTATGCAGTGGCAGAAGCGATTGTCCGGGAACCGGTTGCCATCCAAGAAAGACTCATCACTCTCTTTATGCATTATCTCTATCAAATAAAGCCAAGTGTGGTCATGCCTGAGCACATGCTCGATCTTTCAAATTTTGCGCAGGCATCGTGGGAACAGTACTTCGAATTGCTTGGTATTTCTGAAACATCAGACATTGGCCAACATGGAGATCTTTTAGAACTTCTCTCAGATCCGGAAGGGGCGGAAAGTGGCTGGACAAATATCAAAATCGAGAAAGAGTACTTACCTCATAACTATGTAGACGAGAGCATTGCGTGGAACAAAGAATCTGTGGAGCAATTCTTTAGAGAGCTTTCGACCAAGGATTTACGAGCAATGTTTGAAAAGAAAGATATTCAATTCAATGAGTTTTAATCATACTAATCAACTTATTATCAATGGCATCAACTTCTTTGATGAATAGATACAACATACTTGTGAGTTCATCTTGAGACAGGTTATCTGCATAAAGGGTAAAGAGAGCATGCACCAGATGAGTTCGGCTCTCCAAAATCTCTACAGGTTTAAATTTTGCGATCAGACAACTCATATTGCCTTGGGCGCACATTAATGTCGCTAATTCAAAGTCGACAGATGGCATACGCAAAGGAGCAACGATTTCTAGGATTCGGTGACCGTCCATTGAGACTAAATCAATGTGAATATCTACAGATGAATCGTTGTTACCAATTCCTAGGCCTTCTAAATGAATCACATCATCAACTCGGCGTGGAGCAAACCCAGAGTGTTCGAGCATTCTCAGAACCTCTGACTCGAAATCATGATCAGAGATGTCGATGCGCTCAATTGACATGCCAAGAGTGTTCCGCAACAAGAGCTTTTCGGCAATAATGCGCCTAGGCAAAAGGGGGAGATATGGGAACGATTGATGATTATGCAGCCACTTACAAGGTCTTAATAACCTGTGTAGCTGCACGTGTCCCCGTCATTTTGTGGGGCCCACCAGGTCAAGGAAAGACCTCTGTGATTAAGCAAATTGCAGCAGATCAAAAGCGTCACCTTGAAGTTATTTTGGCCAGCATTCGTGAGCCTCAAGATTTTGCTGGATTGCCCATGCTTTCAAATGGAGTTGCATCGTTGATGCCACCAGATTGGGCGAAACGACTCTCTGAGGTTGATAACGGAATTCTCTTTACTGATGAAGTAAATACTGCACCGCCCAGTGTTCAAGCCGCACTACTTCGCGTGTGCCTAGATAAAGTTGCTGGAGACTGTCATTTAGGTGATGACACAAGTGTTATCGCTGCAGCTAACCCTCCAGAGCAAGCCGCCGATGGATGGGATTTAGCACCTCCACTGGCAAATCGTTTTTGTCACTTGAACTGGGATTTACCTGCAGAGGTTGTGCGTGATGGTTTAGCAGGTAACTGGGTTTCATATTCAATTCCGACTCCGAATGCTGAGAAATTACAAAATGCATTAAACGCAGAACGTGCAGCACTTTCTGGTTTCCTAGCTTCGCGCCCAGATTTAACGACTGTGCTACCGAAGTCTGCAACTGAGCAGGGAAGAGCTTTTCCTACACCTCGTTCATGGGAGATGGTGGCAATTCTCTCGGGCTGGATCACTGCATGTGATCTTGATTCAGGAGTACGCCGCATCGCTGTGCTTGGTTGTGTTGGTCCAGGACCTGCCGCTGAATACATCACTTACCGAGAGAACATCGATCTTCCTAACCCAGAAGAAATCTTGGCTAATCCAAAGGACTTTGTGATGCCCAACCGCATGGACAAGATTTACGTTGTTGGTGCTTCATTAATGGCAGCCATCCGTTACAAGATGACACTCGATCGATGGAATGCAGTTGGAGTTGTGCTTGAACGCATGGCTTCTAGTGGACATCCAGACTTAGCTGTCACTTTTGCAAGAGATTGGATACGCGAGCGCCCAGAAGGTGCAACTCCTGAGAAAGCATTGCTGCGCTCGCTTGTCCCACTTCTAACTGAAGCGAAAATGATTTAACTTCCTATGGTTACAGCGACTCCAGCCGCTATTTCTGAAGATGCTCGTCTTCGAGTTATGGCTGCCCGAATAGTTGCCCAAGCCAGATGGCCTTACCTGTCAACGCTTCTATTTAATTTAAAGATTGTAGAAAGTAGCCAACTCCCAACATTGGCTGTGGATGATGGCTGGCGAATGTATTACTCACCTTCTTTTGTTATGGAGCAGACGGCAGAGGCCTTAGCGACAATGGTTTTGCATGAAGCCCTCCACTGCGTTAATCAACACGGCCCACGATTTCGAGCATTAAGTCAGAGCCGGCACCTTCATGTGACTTGGAACTTTGCAGGTGATGTTGGAATTAACCACGTCTTGGATTGTGCACAGATGCCATGGGGTGATTTTGAGCCACTTCGTTTTACTCATCTATCTAAGTTTGACGTTAATCCAGAGATGGGAACGGAGAAAATATTCTTCACAATTGTTGAGTACTACGACCAGCATCCTGAAGAAGTAGATCAATTTTCAGATTGCGGAAGCATCATTGGGGGAGAAACCCGCGACTACGAGATTTCTCGTGGTGATAGTGATAATCCAGCAATTAAGAGTGACCAGCAAGATGTAATTAGGGATCAAGTTGCTCAGGAGATTCTAAAACATGCGTATGCAAAAGGTGTTGGTTCAATACCTGGTGAATTATTGCGTTGGGCTCAAGAACTCTTAGAACCGACAATTGATTGGCGAAAAGCACTGGCAGGCGCGTTTAGAACATCACTTGCCACAGTACTTGGCCGTAGGGATTACGTGTATACACGTCCTTCAAGGCGCCAAAGTGCGATGAGAATTGGCAATCACGAAATCATTTTGCCATCTATGCGCAAGCCAGCTCCGCCGGCTATCGCCATCATCGTTGATACCAGCGGAAGTATTGGCAATGATGAAATCACTCTTTTTCTCTCAGAAGTTGATGGAATCGTCAAAGCCAATGGCATCTCACAGGGTGTAACCGTTATTCCTTGCGATGCAGATATTGGAGAGATTCAAAAACTTCGATCAAGAGGTGCCATAACGTCACTCAAAATGACTGGTGGGGGCGGCACGGACATTGGTGTCGGCATAGCCGCTGCAGGAAAACTGCGACCAACACCTAAAATAGTCATTGTGCTTACAGATGGATTTACTCCTTGGCCCACGTCTCTTCCAAAGGGCGTTGAAACATTGATTGTGTGTCTGACGGCCGAGGAAAGTCTTAGTACAACGCCAAATTGGGCAAAAACAATCTTGATAGAAAAGGATTAATTATGGCCCTGGATCTGCGCACCAAGTTAAATGGATTTACCATTGAAACTCTTAGACAACATTTAGCAAAAATCGAAAAAGACTCGACTTTTTCATACTATGCAGATGTTATACGTGCTTTTCTTTCTACTGATACCGAAGAAGTCGCAAAATACCAGCACGATGAGCGTTCCCAAGTTGCAATCGCCGCCTGCTGTAATCCCCTGGCTGATCTTGAATTCTTAAACTCAAACTTTAAGAAATTCGCCCTAGTGGCAGCGTTCGTTTGCCGTAAGTATTCGATTAGCTGGAAACAGATTAGGACAATTCCTTTTGCCGGCATTCGCAGGGGCAATTTCGGGGATTTTTGGTGCGGGGGCGGTTTTCATTGCTTTAGCAGTCTTGTTGAGCTCTAGTACA
>QYPT01000001.1 GCA_007280125.1 Streptomycetaceae bacterium
ATGGGACATGAAGGAATGCACTTTTCTTTAGTCTCTCGAGAAGTTATTGCTGATTCAGTTGAAACTGTCATGCAGGCTGAGCGCCTTGATGGCATGGTTACTTTTGCAGGCTGTGATAAATCATTGCCAGGCATGATGATGGCCGCAGCACGAATCGATGTTGCCAGTGTTTTTGTTTATGGCGGTTCTATTTTACCCGGACAGGTTGATGGCAAAGATGTCACCATCATTGATGCATTCGAAGCAGTAGGTGCATGTGCCCGCGGTCTTATATCCCAAGAACAAGTAGACAAGATTGAACGTGCCATTTGTCCAGGCGAGGGTGCATGCGGTGGCATGTACACAGCAAACACAATGGCAACTGTGGGCGAGGCAATCGGACTTTCCCTGCCAGGTTCAGCAGCGCCTCCTGCGGTTGATCGACGTCGTGATGCGTATTCAGTCAAAGCTGGTGCCGCGGTTGTGGAACTTATTCGTCAAGGGATTACTACTCGCGATATTTTAACAAAACCTGCATTTGAAAATGCAATTACTGCAGTAATGGCACTGGGTGGATCGACGAATGCGGTTTTGCATCTTCTTGCAATTGCACACGAAGCAGATGTTGATCTCAACCTTGAAGATTTTCATCGCATCGGTTCAAAAGTTCCATTACTTGGAGACCTCAAACCATTTGGTCGTTTCGTCATGAGCGACATGGATAAAGTTGGGGGAGTTCCAGTTGTATTGAAGGCCCTTCTTGATGCTGGTCTATTGCATGGTGATGTATTAACGGTTACCGGAAAAACAATGGCGGAGAACCTGGCAGATATTGCACCGCCAGATCCAGATGGTGAAATTCTTAGGGCAACGAGCAAGCCACTTTCCCTCGGCGGGGGAATTACTATTTTGAGCGGTTCACTTTCGCCAGATGGTGCCGTGACAAAAACTGCAGGAGTCGGCGTGGATCTATTTGAAGGACCTGCTCGAGTTTTCGAACGCGAACAACATGCAATGGACGCACTTGAAGATGGAACGATTCAAGCAGGCGACGTCGTGGTTATTCGCTATGAGGGCCCAAAAGGTGGCCCAGGAATGCGTGAAATGTTGATGATTACTGGCGCGATTAAGGGTGCAGGTCTTGGCAAATCAGTGCTCTTGCTCACAGATGGCCGATTCTCTGGTGGGACAACGGGCTTATGTGTTGGCCATGTTGCCCCTGAAGCATCTGAAGGCGGGCCTATCGCATTTGTAAAAGATGGTGACCGTATTCGCATCAATACTGTTGATCGCACGCTTGATTTATTGGTATCTGAGGCTGAACTTGCAGAACGTCGCGTTGGCTTTGCTCCAATTCCACATAAGTACACCCGAGGTGTACTTGCCAAATATGCAAAATTAGTGGGATCGGCAAGCAAGGGCGCGGTCTGCGACTAGTCCTAAGGGAGTCCAGATTGTGAGATGCCAATCTCAGGGGTTGACGGTTTTGCGCCTGAAGTTGGAGAATAAGCACATGATTTCAGTAGTGGTGATTGAAAAGCGCGCGATCTAGCACCATTTGATCGCGCGCTACCCTCAGTTATTTACTGAGGGTTTTTGCATTGATAGGGCAAATTTTCATCGCAAGATAACGAGAGCGAAGGGAGTAGAGAATATGGGAACAGAAATGACTGGGGCGAGCAGCCTTGTGAAATCTTTGGAAGCCGCAGGAGTTGAAGTCATGTTCGGTATTCCCGGAGGTGCAATCTTGCCCGCGTACGATCCCATCTTTGATTCAAGTATTCGCCACATCTTGGTCCGTCACGAACAAGGCGCTGGGCATGCTGCTACTGGCTATGCCCAAGTAACTGGCCGAGTCGGAGTCTGCATTGCAACATCTGGTCCCGGCGCAACAAATCTTGTGACGCCACTTGCTGATGCACAAATGGATTCAGTTCCCCTTGTGGCAATTACTGGACAGGTACCTTCTGCGGCAATCGGAACGGATGCATTTCAAGAAGCTGATATTCGCGGCGTGACAATGCCAATTACTAAGCATAATTATTTGATAACGAATCCCGATGACATCCCTCGCGCAATCGCTGAGGCATTTCATATTGCAAGCACCGGTCGCCCTGGTCCCGTCTTGGTAGATATTGCTAAAGACGCGCTTCAGAAGATGACAAATTTTTCATACCCCAAGAGCATCCAACTTGCTGGGTATAAGCCGCAAATAGAACCCAATGCAGAAGCAATTCGTGACGCGGTTGCTCTCATTATGTCTGCTAAGAAACCTGTTCTTTATGTAGGTGGCGGCATTATCAAGGCGAATGCATCAAAACAATTAATGCAACTAGCCGAACTCACTGGTGCTCCAGTGGTTACAACACTGATGGCACGCGGAGCGTTCCCTGATAGTCACCACTTGCACCTAGGCATGCCAGGTATGCACGGAACAGTTGCAGCAGTTACAGCGTTGCAAAAGAGTGACCTCCTCATCACGCTAGGCGCACGCTTTGATGATCGTGTTACAGGAAAACTTTCATCGTTTGCAGTACACGCAAAAGTCATTCATGCAGATATCGACCCAGCTGAAATTGGCAAGAATCGATTCGCAGATGTTCCAATCATTGGCGATCTCGCACACACCTTGAACGCACTCATTCCTGCACTTCAATCAGAGTTTAAAAAGAATAAGCCAGACCTCACTGTTTGGTGGCGCCAAATGGCTTCACTTCGCGCAACATACCCATTGGGTTATGACACGCCACCTGATGGCATGATTTCGCCGCAGCACGTTATTGAACGAATCGGTGCTATTGCTGGACCGGAATCCATTTTTGTTGCCGGCGTTGGCCAGCATCAAATGTGGGCATCACAATTTGTTAAGTATGAAAGGCCCAGATCGTGGCTTAACTCTGGTGGCCTCGGAACAATGGGATACGCAGTTCCCGCCGCAATGGGTGCCAAAGTTGGCGCGCCTGATACAACAGTGTGGGCGATTGATGGAGATGGTTGCTTCCAGATGACCAACCAAGAGTTAGTTACCTGCGCTCTTAATAACATCCCAATTAAAGTTGCCATCATTAACAATGAAAGTTTAGGCATGGTTCGCCAATGGCAAACAATGTTCTATGAAGGTCGCTATTCAAATACATCTTTGGATTCAAAACGAATTCCAGATTTCGTGAAATTGGCTGATGCCATGGGATGTGCTGGTCTTCGATGTGAGCGCCCTGAAGATGTAGATGCTGTCATCAAGGAAGCAATGTCAATCAATGATCAGCCTGTTGTCGTTGATTTCAGAGTTTTCCGCGATGCGATGGTCTGGCCGATGGTCGCCGCCGGAACATCAAATGATGAAATTATGATCGCTCGGGGCCTTGCTCCCGACTGGGATTCACAGGAGTTGTGATGAGTACACATACGATTGCAGTTCTTGTAGAAAATAGCCCTGGTGTCTTGGCGCGTGTTGCCTCACTCTTTTCGCGTCGCGCCTACAACATTGATTCACTGGCGGTTGGACCGACAGAGAATCCTGATATCTCACGCATGACGATCGTTCTGAATTTGGATGGACATGTGCTTGACCAAGTAATGGCTCAGCTCTACAAATTAGTTAACGTGATTGCGATTTCAGAAATGACAGACGAGGCGACTATTAAAAGAGAGTTGCTACTCGTTAAAGTAGAAATCGGAACCAAAAAGTCAGAAATCGAATCAGTTGTTGCGAAGTTTGGGGCAACAATCGTTAATGATGATGATGGATTCCTCACGGTACAAGCTCTGGGCGAGCCGGCCCGTATCGAAAAACTTCTTGAGGATTTAACTGCCTTCGGAATAAAAGAATTGGTGCAATCTGGTCTGGTTGCGCTCGAACGTGGAAGTGCTGCTCTCTCAGACCGCACGCTCAGTGCTCAAGGAATCTCTACCCTGCACGAACTCGGTACTCAAGCCGATTACCAAAACTAATCCGACATACAAACAGAGAAAAGGAAATCAGCCGTGGCAACTATGTATCACGATGAAGATGCAGACCTATCTATCATTCAAGGTCGAAAGGTCGCTGTTATTGGCTATGGCTCTCAAGGCCATGCGCATGCACTTAGCTTGCGAGATAGCGGAGTCGATGTTCGTGTTGGGCTAGCAGAGGGATCCAAATCTCGTGCAAAGGCAGAAGCTGAAGGCCTTCGAGTAGTCAGCGTTGCTGAGGCAGTTAAAGAAGCCACAGTCATCATGATTCTTGCTCCAGACCCAGTTCAGCGCCATATTTACACAGAATCTATTTTGCCAAATATTAAAGATGGCGATGCCATTTTCTTCGGACACGGATTTAACATTCGTTACGGATACATCACGCCTCCAGCAAATGTTGATGTGTGCATGGTTGCGCCAAAGGGTCCTGGCCACTTAGTTCGCCGCGAATACTCAGCAGGACGTGGAGTTCCTGTCATCGTTGCTGTTGAGCAAGATTCAACAGGAAGTGCCTGGCCACTCACTCTTTCATATGCAAAAGCTATCGGCGGACTTCGCGCAGGTGGAATTCTCACAACATTTACTGAAGAGACAGAGACAGACCTGTTTGGCGAGCAAGCAGTTCTCTGCGGTGGAGCATCACAATTGGTTATGTACGGCTTTGAAGTTCTAACCGAAGCTGGCTACCAACCTGAAGTTGCTTACTTTGAATGTCTCCACGAACTCAAGTTGATTGTTGACTTGATGTACGAAGGTGGAATCGCAAAGCAGCGTTGGTCTGTCTCTGATACTGCAGAATTCGGTGACTATGTTTCTGGGCCACGAGTAATCGATGCACGCGTTAAAGAGAACATGAAGGCAGTACTTGCCGATGTTCAAAACGGAAACTTTGCAAAGCGCTTCATTGAAGATCAAGATGCAGGCGCCCCGGAATTTAAGGCAGCACGCGAAAAAGGCGCCCAGCACCCAATTGAGGCTGTTGGACGCGAACTTCGCAGAATGATGTCTTGGGTCAAGAACGACAAAGATGATTACAAAGAAGGTAGCGCTGCGCGTGGCTAAACCTGTCGTATTGATTGCTGAAGAACTCAGCCCGGCAACGCTTGATGCGTTGGGGCCTGATTTCGAAGTCCGTCATTGTGATGGAGCGAATCGACCTGAACTTCTTGCTGCTCTTGCGGCAGGTGTTGATGCGGTGTTGATCCGTTCTGCCACGAAAATGGATTTGGAAGCAATCACTGCGGCAAAAGGTTTGAAAGTAATTGCACGTGCTGGTGTTGGCTTGGATAACGTGGAGATTCCTGCGGCAACCGCTGCGGGAGTCATGGTCGTTAACGCACCAACATCAAACATAGTCAGCGCCGCCGAATTAGCTATTGGATTATTGCTCGCCTCTGCTCGATTTATTTCACCTGCACATGCAGCACTTCGAAATAACAAGTGGGCACGCTCTAAATACACGGGCGCTGAGCTTTTTGAAAAGACTTTGGGCATAGTTGGCTTTGGTCGCATCGGACAGCTTGTTGCTGCTCGCATGCAGGCCTTTGGCATGAGCGTTGTAGCCTACGATCCATATTTGCAACCAGCGCGTGCGGCTCAATTGGGCGTTCGATTGGTTTCATTGGATGAGCTGCTTTCAATAAGTGATTTCATCACCATTCACCTACCAAAGACAAAAGAGACTGCAAATCTCATCGGAGTAGAAGCGCTTAAGAAAGTAAAACCATCAGTTCGCGTTATCAATGCTGCCCGTGGTGGCGTTCTTGATGAAGTAGCTTTATATGACGCTCTTGTAGAAGGACGCGTTGCTGGCGCAGGTCTCGATGTCTTTTCGACCGAGCCTTGCACTGATTCACCATTATTTACTTTGGATCAAGTAGTTGCGACGCCGCACTTAGGCGCTTCCACTGATGAAGCACAAGAGCGTGCAGGAATTGCAGTCGCGGTCTCCGTTCGCAAAGCTCTTGCTGGCGAACTAGTACCTGATGCAGTAAATGTTAAGGGTGGCTTGATTCACGAAGATGTTCGTCCTGCATTGCCTTTGGTTGAAAAACTTGCGGGGGTTTTAGTTGGTCTGGCTGGTGAAGTCCCGGTCAGCATTGATGTACTAGTTAGCGGTGAAATTGCCGCGCACGATTGTTCAATCCTCGCAACGAGTGTGCTTCGAGGCGCTTTAACGGCGCTCGGAGCAGAGGATGTCACGTATGTAAATGCACCTGGGATTGCTTCTGAGCGCGGCCTCGTTTCTAACGTGACAACGGATGTTGTCTCTCATGGACATCGAAATCTACTAACACTCAATGCAGCACTTGCAAGTGGTGTAAAGATTTCCGTAAGCGGAACCTTGATGGGCATTCGTCAAGTTCAGAAGATTGTTTCCATCGATGATTACGATTTAGATTTAGTACCAACTGAGCATTTACTCTTTATGAGATACACAGATCGCCCGGGAGTTATCGGCACTGTAGGAAACGCGCTCGGTGAATCTTCTATAAATATTGCGGGCATGCAAGTTGCTCGCAGTCACGAAGGAGGAGAGGCCTTGATGGCTCTTACTGTTGATTCACCTGTGCCCGCTGATGTAGTTGCACATTTAGAGAAAATAACCGGAGCCAACTTGGCTCGTTCCGTAACGTTAGGTGCATAAGACATGTCAAAAACATCTTTCAATCTCTCAATAATTTCTGGAGACGGAATCGGTCCAGAAGTAGTTGGTGAAGGCCTCAAGGTTCTTGATGTGGTCGCCGCAAAATATGGCCTGACCTTTGTAAAAACTTCGTATGACCTCGGAGCGAGTTATTACCACCGCACTGGTGAAGTTCTTCCCGATTCGATCATGGCAGAACTTGCCACGAGCGATGTAATTCTTTTGGGCGCAGTAGGAGACCCATCGGTTCCAAGTGGATTACTTGAGCGCGGACTTCTACTAAAGATTCGATTCGCATTTGATCATTATGTAAATTTGCGACCAACTCGCCTCTACCCAGGTGTTACTTCACCATTGGCCGGAGTCGAAAACATTGATTTCATCGTTGTGCGTGAAGGAACTGAAGGCCCATACGTTGGCGCAGGCGGGGTTCTAGCGCTAGGTACTGATGCAGAAATTGCGACCGAAGAAAGTCTAAACACCCGACGTGGCGCGGAGCGAGTTATTCGTGATGCTTTCGCTCGAGCAATGGCACGCCCTCGCAAGAAATTAACTTTGGTTCATAAGAACAATGTCCTTACTCGTTCCGGAAGTCTTTGGACTCGGACTTTTAATGAAGTAGCAAAAGAGTTTCCCGAGATTGCAACTGATTACTTGCACGTTGACGCTGCTGCGATGTTCTTTATAACTCAGCCAGGTCGATTTGATGTCGTAGTCACCGATAACTTATTCGGCGACATTCTCACCGATATTGCTGCAGCTATTTCTGGCGGCATCGGTCTTGCTGCTTCTGGAAATATTAACCCAACCCGCGCTTTCCCATCCATGTTCGAACCAATTCACGGTTCCGCTCCCGATATCGCAGGCAAGAACATTGCTGACCCAACTGCAACCATCATGTCTGTTTCCATGATGCTTGATCATTTAGGTTTCAAGGATGCTGCGAAAGACATTGAACGAGCAGTTGAGGCAGATCTCTTGGCTCGTGGTGATGCAAAGCGCAGCACTACTGAAATCGGCGATGCGCTTGTTCGCGCATTGAAGGGATAGCGATGTCCATAACTATCAATCCTTCGTCACATGCAGTTTCGGATTCTGATCGAGCCGAAAAGGTCGCTGCTCCTGGTTTTGGTAAGTACTACACAGATCACATGGTTGTTTGTGAATGGACAGAGGCAGATGGCTGGGGAGTTCCCGAACTCAAAGCGTACGCGCCTATTTCGTTGGATCCAGCAGCAATGGTTTTTCATTACGGTCAAGAGATTTTCGAAGGAATGAAGGCATATCGCCAACCCGATGGCTCTATTTCCTTATTTCGTCCCGAGGCTAATGCTGCACGTTTCAAACGAAGCGCGGCGCGTATCGCACTTCCAGAAATGCCTGAAGAACTTTTCATAGAAACCGTTGAAGCTCTTGTAAAACAAGATGCTGGTTGGGTTCCGGATAAAGTCGGTGAATCCCTGTACATACGACCATTTATGTTTGCAACTGAAGTGGGATTAGGAGTTCGTCCATCGAACCGCGCTTTGTATATGTTGATTGCAACTCCAGCTGGTGCGTATTTTAATCCTGCCAATGCAGTAACTGTTTGGATTTCAACGGAGTATGTACGCGCTGCCCTTGGCGGAACTGGTGAAGCAAAATGCGGCGGAAATTATGCGGCATCACTTGTTGCCCAACGCGCAGCGGCTAAAGAAGGTTGCGACCAAGTTGTTTGGATCGACGCTGTTGAGCGTAAATGGGTTGAAGAGATGGGCGGCATGAACCTTTATTTTGTTAAGGGCTCTGGCGCAAACGCGACGATATTTACTCCGAAACTCACGGGAACTCTTTTGCCAGGGATCACACGCGATTCAATCTTGAGCGTTGCTGCCGATCTCGGATACAAAGTTGAAGAAGGCATGATCAGTGTTGATGATTGGCGCGATGGTGTTGCCAGTGGAGAGATTACTGAAATCTTTGCATGCGGTACCGCAGCAGTTGTATCTCCAGTTGGTTGTGCCAAGAGCGTCATGGGCACATGGGTAACAGGAGATGGAAAGCCCGGAACTATCACCATGCAAATTCGAAACGCACTGCTTGGGATTCAACATGGAACAGTTGCTGACTCGCATCATTGGATGAAGAAAGTTCTCTGATGCCAATCTCCGATGCTTTCCATATTTATGACACCACTCTGCGAGATGGGGCCCAGCAGGAGGGCTTGAATCTCTCTGTTCACGATAAGTTGACGATTGCACGTCACTTGGATGATTTGGGTGTTGGTTTTATTGAAGGTGGTTGGCCAGGAGCAAATCCTAAAGACACAGAATTCTTTGCCCGTGCGAAAAAAGAATTGGTATTAAAGAACGCGACTTTTGTGGCCTTTGGAGCTACTCGTCGCCCCAATGTAAAGCCCGAAGATGATGCCCTTCTTGTTGCATTGCGTGACTCGGGGGCGCCCGCAGTTACTCTCGTTGCCAAAGCTTATGACCGCCATGTTGATTTAGCTTTGCGTACTACTCTCGATGAGAACTTAGCGATGATTGTTGATTCTATTAAGCATTTGCGTGAGAACGGTCAAAGAG
The DNA here is from genome assembly GCA_007280125.1 of Streptomycetaceae bacterium. Lineage (GTDB taxonomy): Bacteria > Actinomycetota > Actinomycetes > Nanopelagicales > Nanopelagicaceae > QYPT01. The sequence continues at coordinate 9,148 of QYPT01000001.1, forward strand.
TTTTCCTTGACGCCGAACATTTCTTTGATGGGTATCGCTCCAATCGTGCTTATGCACTTGAAGTGGTGCGAGTTGCTGCAGAAGCTGGTGCAGATGTAATTGCCCTTTGTGATACCAACGGCGGAATGTTGCCTGATGAACTCTCACAGATTGTGCACGATGTTTTGCAGGCAAGCTCGGCTCGACTTGGAATTCATTGTCATAATGACACCGGATGTGCGGTTGCTAACTCCATGGCAGCAGTTGCAGCTGGCGCAACACATGTTCAAGGAACGCTAAATGGTTATGGAGAGCGAACAGGAAATGCTGACCTTGTAACTATCATCGCAAATCTACAATTGAAAAAGGGTCAACAAGTCTTGCCTGAAGGCCATCTTCCTGAAGCATTCCGGATTGCCCATGCTGTTGCCGAGGTAACGAATATTGCGCCAAGTGGTCGCCAGCCTTATGTTGGAGTTTCTGCTTTTGCTCATAAAGCGGGATTACATGCGAGTGCAATCAAAGTTGATCCTTCTCTTTATCAGCACGAGGATCCAGCATCTGTCGGCAATGACATGCGTATGTTGGTCTCTGACATGGCAGGACGTGCTTCTATCGAATTAAAGTCCCAAGAACTTGGAGTGGATTTGCGTGGAGACCGCGAACTCATTGGACGTGTTGTAGAGCGCGTTAAGGAAATGGAACTACGCGGTTTCACTTTTGATGCAGCAGATGCATCTTTTGAGTTACTTCTTCGCCAAGAGGCAACCGGCAAACGTCCTAGCTTCTTCACTATTAACCATTGGATTACCACCGTTGAAAAAATGGCAGATCGAACAATTACAACAACAGCAGAGGTCACAATAACTTCCCAAGGAAAAGTGATTTCATGTAACGGGCAAGGAAATGGACCAGTTAACGCATTTGATAATGCACTGCGTTCTGGACTATTACAGTTCTATCCAGAGCTCGCAAGCCTTGAGTTGACCGACTACAAAGTTCGTATCCTTGAAGGGCGCTTGGGAACTGGCGCCGTAACTCGCGTTTTAGTTGAAACAAGCGACAGCAAGGGCGAATGGAACACCGTTGGTGTTCATGAAAACGTCATTGCCGCCTCAGCCATGGCTCTCGAGGATGCAGTTACCTATGGCTTACTCCGACAAGGCAGGGTGCCCGAGTAACCTTAAGACATGTCCTCGCCTAGCAATTCTGATGTTGTCGCTGCATTTCAGCGACACCTTGAGGCCGAGCGAAACTTAGCCGCTAACAGTGTTCGCGCATATATGGGTGATCTTGAATCCCTCATCTCGCATTTAGATTTACTCGGAGTTGAATCAATATCTCAATTGGAACTTTCGCATTTACGATCGTGGCTTGCCACTATGCAAGTTAAAGGCGGAGCGCGTACCTCGCTTTCTCGGCGAGCGGTTTCTATACGTCTATTTACTAAATGGGCGCATAAGAATGGTTTTACATCTACCGACGTTGGAGTCTCCCTTGCTACGCCGAAATCTCACCGAACCTTGCCCGAAGTTCTCGATATCGCCAATGCAACGTTAGCCATGGATGCTCTTGCTACTCGAGTAGGGGAGGTAGAAACTCCCGAGGCGTTGCGTGATTGCGCCATGGTTGAAATCTTGTATGCCTCGGGGGCCCGTGTTTCTGAGCTATGTGGTTTGGATTTATCTGATGTTGATTATGAGCGGCAAACAATCCGTGTCCTTGGAAAAGGAAATAAGGAACGCACAATTCCAATCGGTAACCCTGCTATGCGAGCCCTCAAAGCGTGGCTAAAAGAAGGTCGCGAGCCTTTAGTAAAAAGTGAATCAGGAAATGCGATTTTTCTTGGGGTTCGAGGAAAGCGCATAGATCAGCGAACCGTTCGAACCGTTGTATATAACGCACTGGCAGCGCTGGAGGGTTTTGAGCGAATGGGCCCACACGCCCTTCGCCACTCCGCCGCGACCCATTTACTAGAAGGTGGCGCCGATTTACGCACCGTTCAAGAGATATTGGGCCATGCATCTCTTGCAACCACCCAGATTTATACCCATGTTTCAACTGCCCGTTTACAATCAGCCTTTAAGCAAGCCCACCCTCGGGCCTAATCAGTGGATTTTCCACGCTCAAACCTCAGGTAGTATTGCCCTTGCACAGACCGTTGGTCTGTGACATCTCAGTACTCGCGATCTTTGCTAGCAAAGATCGTTAATCCACCTCGGTCTAAGTCCTAAACAACTTGGTCGGTGTCAATGAGTACGACGGGCACAACAAAGAGTTGCGCCATTAACCGAGAGCGAACACGTTAAAAGTTCGCAAGAAGGAGTGTGCCGCCATGGCGGTTGTAACAATGCGAGAACTTCTCGACAGCGGAGTCCACTTCGGACACCAGACACGTCGATGGAATCCAAAAATGAAGCGCTTTATTTTTGCCGAGCGCAATGGCATCTACATTATC
>QYPT01000011.1 GCA_007280125.1 Streptomycetaceae bacterium
AAAATCCTTGGTCACTATGGCTCAGAGCCACATCACACTCAAGAGTTAGTTGAGCTAATTAGGGCAGGAAAACTAGATCTCTCTGGATCAATTACATCCATTATGTCGCTAGAGGATGCTGGTGATGCACTTAAACAGTTAGAGCAAAAGATCGGAAATCCGATTCGGATAGTTCTTAAGCCCTAATCATTAACTAGGCCAGCGCAGATCTCATGGCCATACTCTAGCGGCCGAAAATCACTCGTTACAGAAAACAATTATTGAATGGCTATAATTTCTCACGCAAAGTCACTAAGGGTATGCAGAATCGGACAGGGAGAGTTTTAACATGAATATTTGGACTCAATGGAGTGATCTTTTAATTCCCTCGGGTATGAAACATCTGCAGACCGATGGATTTATTCCTTCTGAATCACAGTTAGAAGAGATTGAATTTTATGTACCGAGCTATATGGGCGGTATAAAAACTTTTGAAGTTATTAAAAAGATGAAGAATTTGAAAACTGTGCATTACTCTCAAGCGGGCTACGAGGATATTCTGCCGCACATTCCTAAGAACGTCATCCTGTGTAATGCTTCGGGATTACACGATGTTTCCACCTCTGAACTAGTCATCGGTCTAACCATCGCCTCGCGTCGTGGTTTCGCCGAATTTATAGATAATCAAAAGAAAGGCATCTGGAATCGTAAGACGAAGCCAGCACTTGCAGATTCACATGTTGGAATTGTTGGTCATGGCCATATTGGAAAACGCATCGCATCGCTTTTGGAAATGTTTGAGACTAAAGTGACATCCTTTTCTAGAAGTGGTACTGATGGCGCAGTAAAGATTTCAGAATTTGATCACTTCCTTCCAGATCTTGATGTAATTATTTTAATCTTGCCACTTACTCCAGAATCGAAAAATTTTATTAATGCAAATCGAATCAAGAAAATGAAAGATGGAGCAACACTTATCAATGTTGCGCGCGGTGCAATTGTTGACACTGATGCTCTTGTTGCCGAACTCAACAGCGGAAGAATCACAGCAGGTTTAGATGTAACCGACCCTGAACCACTTCCCGCAGGACATCCGCTCTGGTCGGCTCCTAATCTGATTATTACTCCACACGTCGGTGGAGATAGCGCAGCCTTTAACCCTCGCGCCCGCAAAATGGTGCAGGAGCAGTTAGGACGTATAGCCGAGAATAAACCCCTACTAAATCAGATTACTGGACTTAATTAAATTTTCTGGTGAGATCCAGCTTTTAGCGCAACAAGCACCTGAATTCCAGCCAATGCGATGATGAAGTAGAGCGCCTGGCTCCAATTATCTGTGACATTAAAGAACATACCGAGCACGATCGGCGAAAGAGTTGCCATGATGTACCCAACTGACTGCATCATGATTGAAAGTGATTTAGTTTTTGTTACATCAGAAGTACGGAAAACAACTAAGAATAAAGCGATTGAGAAAGTTACATACACTCCTATATTGCCTAGAATCACCCAAATCCAAAGACTCATCCCGGTATCTAATGAAATTGCAAAGAAAGAAACTGCCAAAAATATTGAGAACACCACTAAAATTAAGCGGAAGTCTCTCTGCTTAGAAGCAAAATGAGGAACGGCTAAGCTCAACAGTGAACCTACTAAAGTCGCCACGGCAACTAGGATTCCGGCATTCACCAGAGTGAAGCCTTTCGTTAATAAAATTGTTGGTAGCCATGTGGCTGATGCGTAATGAATCATATTTAGCAAACCGAAGAAGATCGTTATTGACCAAGCAGAGCCATCCTTAAATAGTGGGTTTGCCCAAAAACTCTCCTTTGATTCAACTACTTGAGTCATAGAAGTGCTAGGAATCTTGATCCACCACCACAAGGCAGTGAGTGCTCCAATAATGAACCACGGCAACATCGCAAGGCGCCAAGAATAGGATGTCATTTCAGCAAGTGGGGCAGTAATTGCCAATGAAATTGCAGCACATGAGCCCATAACTGCTGCATAAATTCCGGTGAGCAATCCAGCATTTCCTGTGTTGTTTTCTTTCACCCAGACAGGCAACATGTAATTGAGCACTGCAACTGAAATGCCTAATGAAATAGAGAAAATTAAAATTGATGCAATGTCAAAAGTTGTTCGTAAAAATAGGGAAAGAGTTAATACCGTAATAGCGTAGGAAATAATTCGATTTGTATTTCCCAGGCGACTAATGCTGCGCATCAAAATTGCAGATAGAGAGAAGCAGAGCAATGGAGTTGCAGCCAACACGGATTCTGTAAAAACACTGATTCCGTACTCTTTTTTTAGAATTGGTAGTAGCGGCCCAATTAATATAAGTCCGGCTCTCATGTTCAATGAAATAGCAAATAAAGGCAGACCCTGCTTCAAAGTATTTTTCATGCTGGTAAAGTAACAGCCTTTATGCGACAAATATAGGTTTGAAGTAAGTTTATTTGCCTTTTGCCATGCGGAAGAAGTAGTTGATGATGAATGCCACCACATAGCCGATAACGCTATTTCCAATGATTGTTGTTACATAAATGCTTGGCCAAAAGAGTGTGAATAAGAGCGCAATCAGCGCACCCAACCAACCGAATTTTGCCGCCGCACGATGTCTAGAGATTGTTTTTTTCGCCATGTCAGAAGGATAATCTAAAACGGTTGGTAACGGTAGTTTTTATGTACTAAACAATCTTGGAAATATGTAGGTGGTAGGAGCCGCTCTTTGAAAATATATAGACAGCATCTTTTTCATCGAGAATTCGACTCAGATTTTCTGAGATTGGGTTGAGCCAAGGCCCTGGATACTCCCAACTATTGATTTCAGGCCACGGATCTGGCTGCACTCTTGAATTAAAAAGTGCCACATATTCATCCTCGAACTCCTCAGTAATAAACTCTTCTATAAGTCTCATATCGTGAGAAACTATCTCATTATCGCTAACTTCTTGCTTTGATGAAAAAGTGTTCTTGCGACTGTTATAAACTTTACGTCGAATCTCACTCAGCGCATCTGCGCTGAGGTGACAGCTAACTTTTCTCTCCATTATTGACCCCCGCAGACAGATTCCTCCTTCAGGAGTTTACAACAGAGGTAGGGATAGTGAGCTGGCACCATGGAAAATTGCCTTTCTTAAAATCCCTGTATCCTTCGGTAGTGACTACGGCGCCGCTAGTTTACCCATTCTCTTTTGGGGATCGCACTATGGCCGATCTCCTGGGCGGTAAGGGTGCCAATTTATCCGAAATGACACGTATGGGTCTTCCGGTGCCACCAGGGTTCACTATTACTACACAAGCTTGTAGAGAATTTTTGTCATCAGGAATTATTCCCTCTTCATTAACGAATGAAATTCAGAACGCTCTGAGCGAACTCGAGAAAACGTTAGGTAAAAAATTTGGTGACCCAAAAAATCCACTGTTAGTTTCGGTTCGCTCCGGGGCAAAATTTTCCATGCCAGGCATGATGGAAACAGTACTCAATGTTGGAATGACGCCCACAGTCGCACAATCTCTTGCAGAACAAACCGGAGATGATGAGTTTGCCTGGGATTCTTATCGCCGCTTCATTGATATGTATGGTCGAATTGTTTGCGACGTTTCGCCCCAAGATTTCCATAAAGTTCAGGGTCGAATTCTTGAATCTTTCAAAGCAGATAGCATCCAAGAATTGAAAGTTGATGGCCTAAAAGCACTGTCACAAGCTTTCATTAGAGAGATTGAAGCTCAGACTGGGAAGGAGTTTCCTACTGATCCTCTTGCGCATCTGATTAGTTCTGTAGAGGCAGTTTTTCATTCTTGGAATTCAGAACGCGCACAGCTTTACCGCCAAAGAGAGCGAATTCCTTCTGATTTAGGAACAGCAGTCAACATTCAGTCCATGGTATTTGGAAACTTAAGTGATGATTCTGGAACCGGCGTTGCATTTACAAGAAATCCGGCTACCGGTGAAAACGGAAGTTATGGCGATTATCTATATCGTGCTCAAGGCGAAGATGTAGTGGCTGGGATCCGTAATACCCTCTCTCTCGCGCAAATGAATGACCGCGAACCAAAGGCATTTGAGGAACTTGAACGTGTTATGTCAGTGCTTGAAAATCACTACCGCGATTTATGTGACATCGAATTCACTGTGGAGCGAGGAAAACTTTGGATTCTACAAACCCGAGTAGGAAAGCGCACTGCTGAAGCGGCATTTCGCGTCGCACTGCAACTTGTCGATGAGGGCAAGATTTCAATGGATGAAGCCCTCTCAAGAATTTCTGGTGAGCAACTCGGCCATCTAATGTTCCCTCAGTTTGATCTCTCTGGAAAGGTGACCGAGATAGCCCGTGGTATCCCCGCCTCGGCAGGCGCCGCTGTTGGAGAGGTTGTCTTTGACTCCAGACGGGCCTTTGATTTAGCTCGGGCCGGTCACAAAGTTATTCTGGTTCGTCGCGAGACCAGCCCTGATGACTTAGTTGGAATGGTTGCCTCTGAAGGGATCTTAACCAGCCGTGGAGGTAAGACTTCTCATGCAGCAGTCGTTGCCCGTGGGATGGGTAAGACCGCGATTTGTGGCACAGAGAGTATTTCAGTTGATGAGCGTGCCAATTGTTTTACGATCGGTCCACTGACCGTCTATGAAGGTGAAGTCATATCTATCGATGGAACTAGTGGAATTGTTTACTTGGGCGCACTTCCAACTATCGCTTCTCCGGTAACTGCCTACTTAGAAGGCAAACTTGATGCCAATGCCACGCAAGCAACTCCAGTGGTCAAGGCGGTTGATCGTATTTTGCACCATGCCGATTCTTCACGAGCGCTAAGAGTTAGAACAAACGCAGATACACCAGAAGATGCGGTGCGAGCGCGCATACTTGGAGCCGAAGGTGTTGGGCTGTGCCGCACAGAGCACATGTTCTTAGGGCCACGACGTGCCTACGTTGAGAGTTTGATTCTGGCTGAAAATGAAGAGGCTCAACGTGGAGTAATTGCCGAGATGGAACCACTTCAACGGGGAGACTTCGTTGGCATCATGATGGCGTTGTCCGGGCTTCCAGTAACCATTCGCCTTCTCGACCCGCCACTGCATGAATTCTTGCCCAATATCGCTTCTTTGAGCGCTGAGATGGCGCGGGCAGAGGCGTTAGGTGAAGAGATCTCTCCTCGCCAATATGCAGTCTTTAACGCGGTCAAGCGTCTGCACGAATCTAATCCAATGTTGGGTCTTCGTGGTGTTCGTCTTGGAATATTGATTCCGGAGCTATTTAGGATGCAGGTGCGAGCACTTGTACATGCCTGCTTGGAAGTTCGTAAGTTAGGGCATAACCCAGTGCCAGAGATTATGGTTCCATTAGTTGCTACACAGAGAGAGCTGCTTCACCTTCGAAAGACTCTTGAAGAAGAGATTGCGCAGACTCTGGCCGGCACAGGTCAACACTTTGATATTCCAATAGGGAGCATGATTGAAACGCCTCGCGCAGCAATGACTGCGGGAAAAATTGCCGACTATGCGGACTTCTTCTCTTTCGGAACTAACGACCTTACTCAGATGACATGGGCCTTTAGCCGCGATGACGCTGAATCAAGCTTCCTGCCGCGATACTTAGATTTGGAACTGCTGCCATTTAATCCCTTTGAATCACTAGACCAAGATGGTGTTGGGCTGTTGGTGCGAATTGCCACAGAGCAATCGCGCGCTCATACCTCGAATTTCAAACTTGGTGTCTGTGGCGAGCACGGTGGAGATCCGCGCAGTATTCACTTTTTCCACTCACTCAACCTTGACTATGTCTCTTGCTCCCCATTTAGAGTACCGATAGCGCGCTTAGAGGCGGGACGAGCTGCAGTCTTAGAAAACCTCGCCGGTGCTACGAGTTCAAGTACCTAACTTCCAGTACCGAAATACTCAGGAGGCGTAAGACCATTTTCCGTATAGAACTTTGATCCCGGAATTCCCCACTGTAAGAAGAAATCTCCAACAGTCTTACAGAGCACGACATTGACATTGTTAACTGTCTCAATTATCGCCCTGCCTCGGGTATCTGCATGTTGTTTGAAACGTTCAAAATCAGCGGCAGCGGCAAAGAGTGGGTCATCTGATTTTGGATTCCGCAAGAGCAATTGATGAGAAAGGGCTTCCCGTGCCTCTTCACCTAAGAATGTAATTCGCGGACCTTCTTCTGTAGGCACCTGCAGAACCAGAGGATCACTTAATAGATTCTCAACGAGATTTCCAGCTACATCCAATGAACCCGAATCCTTAACTTTAATATTTTCCATCTCTTCAAAGGTGAGTCCAGTACCGATCAGACTGAGCATTATTGAGCGCACAACTGGATCAAAATCGCCTTTGGTGCTATTGGCAATATGCGAACGAGGTTGAGTGCTAAATTGCTTTGCCCAAGGTACTGAGACGCCATTAAATGTCCACCATAATTTGGGCCCAAAAATTAGCGATGCCAACTGAACGGATGTTAAATCCTGATGTAACTGGAGATACTTTTGATTCAGCAATTCTGCGGTTAGTGGGTCGGCCTGGCCTGCCTTTAGAGCGGCATCTAAATCGCCGTCACAGACTTCACGGGAGAATCGGTCCAAGGTTGTAACCGCGCTGCGAACCCAAAAATCTGGTTTTCTGGTGCGCTCTGCCAAGATGCTTGCCATGTGCATCACCGAAGGAACCTCTAAGAGTGAAATTTCGCGCCGCCTATTAAGAGTTCTTCGGGCAACTTCCTCCGGTGAAAGATATTCAACTACCGATTCTGTTGTTTCATAGCCGGGAAAGTAGGTACTCCCACTTTCATACCTTATAGCCACGCAGGTGAATCCTTTGCAATAATTTCTTCATTGACCTTTGACGCGATATCTTTTGCGATGAAATGATCACGGAGTTCTACTGTGCAACGATTAACTCCCTCGATTTTTTCTACTCGGCGTCGCATTTCTTTACCAATAGAAATTGCAAAAGGAGAGGGACACAGAGGTGAGGTGAGGTGGTAACGAATAATTGCGTTACCACCCTCCCCAATCTCAACTTCATCGATCAGGTTTAATTCACCCATGGTTTTACGAATTTCAGGATCGGGAACACTACCTGCTGCAATACGAATTGCTTCTTCGATTTCCATAGATACTTTAGACCTGTTTACTTTCTGTTAAGTGTTAATTAATGAATTAGGCACCAACGTAGTTAACCTGATTCGCAAGGAATTCCTTGCGGCGTTGGCTAAATTCGTCGTTTTCGATTGTCTTCAACTTTGCATCAATATCGATACCGTATAGGCGTGCGATATTTCCGCCGATGATTTTCTCCTTAATTGCAGGAGTGAGCTGAACACCAAACTCCTCAGCGATATCATCTGGGATCTGGTATTCCATAAACTCGTCAAGAATCCAGTGAGGGTACCAAATTGGGAAATCTGTTCCCCATACGATTCGATCTTCGCCGAGCCAGAAGAGAAGATTTGCCATCATTTCACCGAAGTAGCGAGGACGCTTATGGATAAATGCGTTTGCAACTGCGAGTGAGGCGTACACATTTGTAGAACGTGCTGCAATCCAGCAGAACTCATCCAGACGTGGAAGTCCAATGTGATCAACAATAAAGTTTAACTCTGGATACAGTGATGATGGTTCATCAATGTCATACACATCGAACTTCTCCATTGATAGAGGCTCAACGGCAGGACCCTTATGGAAGTGCATGTTCTTGATACCAAGACTGATTGCTTCTTCGTAGCATGGGAATACGGCAGGATCATTTGCTTTCCAACCGCGTGATTCTCCACGCCATTCAGCTGTGTACCACTTGAAACCCTTCATTCCATACTCTTCAACTTGCTGACGAACTTGCTTGACAGCGTTTGGATCACGAGGATCAACTCCACCAAGACCGATAAGACGTTCGGGCGCACGAGCAACCATCTCCGCATTACGCTTTGGATTTGTAAATCCTGTGTGATAAAAATCGCTCAGAACTTGAGTTGAAAGAATTGCCATATCCATTTCACCACGAACGAACATGTGATGCAGATACCAATCTGGATCTACCTTACGGAATTCTTTGTCAAAGTCCATTGTCCATTTTGGATCTGGTGGATTGAAACCTGTTTGAAACGCATAGAATGTTTCGGCGAAAGCTAAACCGTATTCATTCTTAATATTCTCTTTACTGGCATCCCAGAAACCGGTGTGAGCATCGAGAACAAACTTTCCATCTTTCATGTGTTCCCCTCCTTGTAGGTATTTTACGGATAGACAAAAGTCTATACTCGCTAAGAAATCGTACTGGCGCCTGATAACCGCCGCAATCCGAAAACGAATTCGCGCCGTAAGCTCTGTTTTATGACTTCTCAATAGGCGGTCGACCACAATCAAGTTTATAACATTTGTTTATAAATTAAATCTACTCTAAAGAACTTGGAGACCATCTCTGTAGGCAAGCAAATTATCTTTCGGTAACTTAATATCAATTAGACCCTGCTCAGGCATTTCAAAACTTCGTGGTACTTTGACTTTAATTAACTCGCCGGCAAAAAGGCAATTCAGAACCCTAGTTGACCCCAAATCATCAAACCCTATGAAGTCAACTGTTAAAACATTATCACCCGGGCCGCCTTGGACCCTTACATGTTCTGGCCTAATTCCAAACTCCAAGTAACGATCTGATAACTTTTTGAGATTTACTGCGGTATTTAATCTGTAATCGCCTATCTGGGCAAAGCCATCTACTACTTCTGCCTTGAAGAAGTTCATGGCCGGTGAGCCAATAAAATTACCGACATATTTGCTATTCGGGCGCTCGAACAAGTCCTCTGGCGTTCCTCTTTGAACCAATTTACCTAGGCTCATCACTAAAAGCTCGTCTGCAAAGGTCATGGCTTCGTACTGATCGTGAGTCACATAGACCACGGTGATGTCTTTTCCCTCAATAATCTGCTTGATCTTCTTGCGAAGTTCGAATTTAAGTTGAGGATCAATAACCGTCAGCGGTTCGTCCATAAGCAAGGCGGTCACATCATCGCGGACTAATCCACGGCCGAGTGAAATTAACTGCTTCTCATCTGCACCAAGTTTACTCGCAGATCGATTTAACTTATGTGAAATTCCAATCTGTTCTGCAATATCCCCAACGCGTTGTTTAATCTTTGCTGGCTCCCACTTGCGGCAAACCAATGGAAATGCCAAATTCTGTTCCACAGTCATCGATTTATAAATAGTTGGGAATTGAAAAACCAGTGCCACATTTCGTTTAGCCGTTGGTAACTTAGTTACATCATTTTCATCGAGAAAAACTTTACCTTGAAAGGGATTAATTATTCCAGAGATAATATTAAGAATCGTGGTCTTTCCACACCCCGAAGGTCCAACTAAAGCGTATGACCTTCCAGATTCCAGTGTCATGGACATAGGTTTTAACGCCCATGTCTCTTGATTAGGGTCTTTATCGTATGTTTGCCCGATATCAGTAAAGGTAATCTTTGCCAATTAACTCACCCTTAGTTTCCTGGAGCTGCACACAAAGTGCTATCCATATTAAATAGAAATATACGTTCCGGTGCTATTGAAATAACCACGCGTTGCCCAATATGATAATCATGAATTCCTTCTAGCTGTAAGACAACTTCACCAATCCTTAATTTTACATACAACAAAGTTTCTGATCCGGAAACTTCTGCAAGTGAAACAGATCCTTCTTCCGAATTGCTCATGTTTCCCCCCAAGATCACTTCACTAGCACGCATGCCAATTTTATATTTTCCATCTGGTTGGGACTTCAAGTGGTTAGGGACCTCAAAATTAATTGATCCATCAATATTGACTCTGCCACCTTTAATTTCTCCATCTAAAATTGACATAGGGGGATCATTAACAATCTGCGCCACATCAATAGTGGATGGGTTTTCAAAGACATAGTTAGGCTTTCCGTGTTGGATGATGCGCCCCTGACGCATTACTAAAAGTTCATCGCCGAGAAAAAGCGATTCGGAGGGTTCTGTCGTTGCATAAATAGTCACACTATTGGAAGTAGTTTTGAAAAGTATACGGAACTCTTCTCGAAGCTGCTCACGCAACTTGTAATCAAGATTCATAAGTGGTTCATCAAGCAAAATTACTCGAGTATTTCTGACAAGCGCACGAGCTATTGCCACACGCTGCTGTTGTCCGCCTGAAAGTTGAGATGGCTTGCGATCCTTAAATTCGGTCAAACCAACTTTTTCAAGCATTGCTAGTGCTTGTACTTTTGCATCCGCTTTTGAAATACCAGACCTCAGTAACGGGAACTCAACATTGTTCAATACAGTTCGTTGAGGATAGTTAATAAATTGCTGGTACACCATTGCAATTCCGCGTTGCCAAATTGGGACTTCGTCTAAGCGTTCTTCACCCAAATAAATTTCACCATCAGTAGGCTCAATCAGACCGGCAATTGTTCTCATGAGCGAAGTTTTACCAGATCCTGTTCTTCCAATTAGTACATAGATTTTCCCAGGTTTAAAGTCAAAAGTTATATCCTTAAGGATCACTTCTCTTTCATCTTCAACGCTGACGTTATGTAAATTCAAATTCACTGTAGAACCCTTCATCGCACAGCTCCGGCAAATCCACCCTTAGAGAGGAATCTTTCAACTACAAAGGCAAGGCCAATGAGCGGCAAGATTGAGAAGATTGCAGATGCACACAGAGTCCAGAATGGGGTAACAGTTCCATTGAGGGCTACGACTGCGACCGGCAAGGTTTGAACATTAGTAAAAGTTAGAACAAGCGCGAAGAAGAGATCGTTCCACCCGAAGATAATTGAGAACATTCCAGCAACAGTTAGGCCAGGCTTTGAGAGCGGAAGAATTGTTCTCACGAATGCCTCAAAAGGATTACATCCTTCGAGCATCGCCATCTCATCGATCTCTTTAGGAAGCTGATTAAAGAAGTCAACCAAGAGCCACACTACAATCGGCATGAGTCCTGAAGTTAATACAAGAACTAAGCCCAACTTTGTATCTAGGAGGTGGAGGGTTTTGAGGAGAATAAAGAACGGAACAGCCAATACCGCAGGTGGCATGATTCTTTGTGAGATAAAGAAGAAGATAATGTCTGGGTTCTTGTAATGCTTCCAGCCATAGGAGAATCGTGAGAGTCCGTATGCAGCCATGCAGCCGAAGGTCAAACTGACGAGGGTGGCGAAGAAGGTCACTGTTGCGCTATTGATTAGAGGTGGGAATAGATTGGCATAACCTGAGATACCAGTGATGTCTTTCCAACCATCAAGAGTCGGCTGAAATTGGAGCCAAGGGATAAATGTCGCACCATTGTTGACAGCTGCCGGTGGCTTAAAACTTGTGACAAGGGCCCATGAAAGAGGAGTGAGCACAAATGCGCTCCAAATGAAGATAAAAGAGTACTTAAAAATTCTTGACATGATTTAAAGTCCTCTCGGCTTAGATACTCGGGCCAAGATTTGACCCAAAATCGTAAGTGTCAGAATTGCCAAGATGAGATACATCAAGCCCATAGTCGCACCGTAAGAGATCTGGAACTCACGTAGGCCTCGTGTATATAGGTAGTAGGCAGGAGTCTCTGTGGCATTACCTGGTCCAGCAGAAGTTAAATTAAATATTGAGTCAAAGATCTTCGATGCTTCAATCAAGCGAATAATAATTGCGCCGATACTAATTGGAGCCATCAACGGGAAGGTGATACTCCAGAATGTGCGCCACGGAGTAGCGCCATCGATATCTGCTGATAAGAATTGCTCTTTCGGAAGACTGAGAAGTCCTGCCAATAAAATAAGGAACATAAATGGTGTCCACTGCCAGACTTCAGCGATGGTAATTGTTACTCCGGCTGGGAAAATTTGTGTAGACCACGCAATTGGATCTACGCCGAATAGGCGAAGGAAACCGTTTGCTGCACCGATATCTTCTCTAAAGATAGAGCGCCACACAATTGCCATCACGCTGGGTGTAGTCATCAGTGGTACTAGCCATAACACTCTAAAGAATCTACGAGAAGCAAATCCCTTCCACGCATACATAGCTGCAGCAAAACCGAGAATGTATTGAAGTGTTGTGGTGATGAATGAGAAGTACAAGAGTCTAAATAGTGATGACCAGAAATTTGCGTCGTGGAACATTCGAGCCCAGTTGGCACCGCCTGCCCAATCCAAACCTGATTGAGAAACATTCCAATTTGCCATGCTCACGCGAATTGTAAAGAGCAGAGGGAAGATGATGATTGCTATGAGTAAGAGCAACCCTGGGAGTAGGAAGAGCCTCTTATAAAACTTACTCGTCAATGAACCAGTCTCCTCACAAGATTAGGTGCTTACCTTCTTAAAAAAAATAGAAAAAATCAAATCGAAGAGAAAAGCCAGAGACAAGATCGTGGGAGTTACTCGCCGATTGGCGATTGGCCCCCACGATCTTGTCGCTAAGCCGAACTAGCTAATGAATTCTTACGAATTCTCTAGCTTGATCACGTTCTGGTATGCAGCCTTGACTTTGTCCTTGCCGATTGTGTTGAGAATTTCAACCCACTTCGCGGCAACTTCATCAAGTGCTGCTTTTGGTGTCTTCTGACCTGCAAGAGCCAGAGCAACACCATCTGCGATCGCACCCATGAACTGACCATTACCAGGAACGCGAAGGTCAAATACACGGTTCTTAGCAGTGGCGTAGTTGTTCATTGTGTCAATCCATGACTGAGTTGCTGCTGTTGACCAACCAAGACCCTTCACCCAGAAATCTGTTGTGAAGTCTTCTGAACGAGATGGGTTAACACCTGTACGTCCGATTGTTAGATCTATTGCATGGTTAGCGCGGTTTGCAAAGAAGCAAAGGAAGTCAAGTGCCATTTGCTTATTCTTTGAAGCAACAGGAATTGAAGATGACCAACCCCAAGCGATGTATGGAGCACGGTTTACGCCACCAGCAGGTGTATCCCACTTATTGGTAACGCTATTCCATACCTTCTCTGCGCCAGGGTTTGGAGCAGCCTTTACATTACCCACGACTGGGCTGTCTTTCTGGTTTGCTTGTGACCAAGCATCATCCCATGTGTAGCTGAACAAGCTATCACCGCGACCGAATGAGGTAATTTCGTCAGAGAGACCGAAGTTTCCACCACCCTGTGGCCAGTACTTGGCTGAAGCAACAAAATCTTCAAGTCCTTGTACGAATCCTGGGTTGTTAACCTGAGGAACCATGTTGGCATCAAACCAGAAGCCAGTCTTAACGTTTGGATTCTTAGCATATGGTGCAACGCGGTTGATAAAGGCAGTTGACATTAAGTCATCACGCTTTGTGATTTCAGAGGAACCGGCAAATGTGACACCTGCTGGCTGACCCTTTGCCTTGTAACCATTGAAGGTTGAAGCCATCAAGTTGTACTCGGCCCAAGTCTTTGGAACTCCAAGTGTCTTTCCTGTCTTCTCTTTGTAGAAGGCTGCTGCTGCAGCATCTTCAATTACATCTGTACGGTACTTAAGGAAGTGACGGTCAGCATCGATTCCGAAGAACTTTGTCTTTCCATTCCATGAATAAATTCCCTTATACAAATCAAGCATTGAGGCTAATTCGCCATTGCCTGATGTGTACTTAGCAGGAATGTCGTAGTAATACTGCTGGAAATCACCGATCCAGTTAGAGAAGTTAACAACAACGTCCCATGGGCTTACGCCAGTCTGGAATGCAGTCTGTTGCTTTGGATAGAGATCTCCGATTGGTACGTGTTGGATAACAACTTTTCCACCAGTTAATTTATTGAACATGGCGCCATGTTGTTCCATTGGCTCACCCATGTTAGGTGGTGGAGGAGCAAGAATTGTAATCTTCTGTCCTGAATAATCTTTCATGCTCGTGTTGTAGTAAGAGCAATCCTGAGTTCCATCCTTCACTTTTGCAGCTGATGCATATGCCTTAGGTGTATATGGCTGCTTTGTGTAATCAACCATTCCACCCATTGTCCATGATGCAGCTTTCTTCTTAGGACCAGGTCCCATTCCTGCCTCTGCAGCTGTTGCTCCGGTTACAAATGTTCCTGAAAGTAATGATGAAATCAGAACAGTAGGAACAATGAATGCCAAAGTACGCAACTTAAAACTTTTATTCATTTCACGCCTCTCTAATGAGTAATTAATGCACTACTAAAACCAATAAGACCTCACACATGCTTTGCGCAGAGTAAGACTTATCGTTAGGGCAGATGCTAGAACTGATACAACGGGAAATTAGTCATTTTCTTATAACTTTTCCATCACGATTTACGGAATCAGGATCAGTTTGCCACTCGTTTGAGCGCTCGCTAGATCTTCGTGGGCGCTCTTGGCATCGCCAAGCTGATAACGCCGGTCGATACGAATAGAGAGATTACCGCTCAGTAAAAAATCAAATATTGCCTGACTTCGTAGCTTAAACTCCTGGGCATCTGCCACATGATGAGCAAGTGTTGGTCGAGTAATGAAGAGAGAGCCAGCAGCGTTTAATCTCTGCAACTCAAAAGGCGGCACTGGACCACTTGCGGCGCCAAAGAGAATCATCATCCCACGAGGCTTTAGGCAGAGCAGTGATTTATCAAAAGTCTTTGCTCCCACTCCGTCGTAGACCACATCTACGCCTTGACCGTTGGTTATCTTCTTGACTTCATCAAGGAAATTCTCTCGGTCATATCTAATGACATGCTCCACGCCCAATGCTCGAACTATCGCTTCCTTCTTCTCAGATGATGTGGTGCCAATGACTACCCCACCCTTAAGAAGAATCATCTGCGCCAGCAAACTTCCGGTACCTCCAGCACAGGCGTGGACAAGGGCAATATCACCTGGCTTAATTTCGTAGGTGGAGTGAGTGAGGTAATGGCCAGTCAAACCTTGCAACATAAAAGCGGCAACTTCTTCCAAAGCTAATCCTTCAGGGACTGTCACAACTTTGGATTCTTCAACAATTAAATACTCTGCATAACTACCAAGGGCCATGGTCCAAGCAACGCGATCTCCAACTTTCACAGTTGTTACACCACTGCCTATCGCCTCAACTATTCCGGCACCTTCAAGTCCAGGAGTATAGGGAGGCGTGAGGCCATAAATGGGCGAGCCTTGACGTTGATAAATATCAAGAAAATTGACTCCAGCTGCAGCAACTTTAACCAATAAGGCGGTGCCAGTTGGAGCCGGAATTGGTGCCTCCACCAGTTGCAAAGTCTCGGAACCACCAAATTCAGCGATCTCTATCTTTTTCACGGGCTAATGATCTCCTTTGATGAAGTATTTCCGAGACTCTGCAACTCAATCTGCTGATTTTATGGAATGAGAATCGCGCGGCCCTTTACCTTGCCAGCGTTCAGATCATGGAGAGCCTTGTCGGCATCTTTCAATGAGTAATCCACTGTGGACAAATGCACTAAACCGCGATCTGCTAGTGACATTAATTCATTCAGATCAGCCCAAGTTCCTACCAAGTTTCCGACAATATTGCGCTCGGTGGTGATTAAATCCAGAGTTGAAATATTGATATTTTCTCCATACCCAACGATGTAGTAATTGCCAAGCGCGCGTGTCATCTCAAGCCCCTTCTTGGTTGAGCCTTTCTCTCCAACAAAGTCAATCACGGCTTCTGCGCCAAAGCCTTTGGTCAACTGCATGACAGCCTCTACTTCATTGC
>QYPT01000013.1 GCA_007280125.1 Streptomycetaceae bacterium
CTGCTATTGAAACCGAGTCAACATGTCTGACAAGGTCAACTTTTCCGGTCAAGAAGCCAGAAAATATGGCAGTACTTAAGGCTCCCGCAGACCATAACCCATGCAGGCGCGGGATGAGATTGTCACCTGTTTTTTCCTGTTCATAAAATGCCTGCCCATTTACTGCAATATGAAATGCGGAAGTTGCTGCACCTATGAGTATGACGCAGATTAGAAATTGCCACGCCTGAGTTGTACGGACTACAGAACTTATCGCTATAAAAAGTACCACGGAACTTACAGTCATAGCCTTGCGACTTCCAAACCTATGGGCAAGATGACCTGCAGTAAGAAGGCTTACAAGTGAACCTATAGCACCAAGGCTAAGTAGCGTTCCAAATTGGCCATTGCTTGCATGGAGATTGTGTTTAACCTCAGGGAATCGTGGAACCCAAGAAATAATCCCTACACCAAATAGGAAAAAGAGAGCTGCGAGCGCTTTGCGCTCTGCGGTCTTCATCAATACAGGGCGCTGGCTAAAGAAGAACGCGCCTTAATTAATCGTGGGTCAGCTGGGTCTACCAACAAGAAGAGTTCAAGTAAATGAGTTTTGGCGCGAGTTTGATCTGCTCCGGAAAATTGACGAACACATTTCAATACTCTGGCAAAAGCGAGTTCGACATCTCCACGTGAAATCTCTAGATCGGCGCACTGGAGTTGTAGGTCTAGGTTAAGTGGGTCAGTATCTGCTGCGCTTATGATCGAATCTGCATTAAGTCCGGCTGTTCTAATTAGAAGTTGCGTCTGGGCTAAGCCAAGTTTTGCAAAATTATCTTGCGGCCTACGAGCTAAGAGTTTGAGATAAGCAGCTTCTGCTTCAATGAAATTACCCGCTTCTAATGCATTCAGCGCTTCCTCCTCTTCTGGTTCCATGGGAGCTTCACCTGCAGCACCTACTCCTTGATCGGCAGCGAGCGCCAGTACCTTGTCAATCACCAAGCGAATCTGCGACTCAGGATAACTTTGCTCAAAGAGTGGAACAATTTGTTCGTTCACCAAAGCGACTGCATAAGGAACTGTGCGAACTTGAAGTGCCTTGGCAACATCTTGCTCAGTGTCAACATTGAGTGAACCCAGCAACCAACGATCTTCATCTGCTGCTTGTAGCTTTGCAAGTACATCAACAACCACTTGCGATTCTTGGCTCCTGGCCGACCAGCAAGCAATAACAACTGGCTTCGTTTGCGAGACTGTAAGAAACTGCGATGCAATGTTGGCCGCAGTCACTGGCAAAACAGAGGAATTATTGGAGATTGTGGCGGGAGGTTTTCCAAGGCCGCTGAGGTCTACCGCTCTGCCAAAGTTAGGTGGAAGTGTCACTGCCCTATCATGCCTTGATTTCAACACCCGAATCTCTACGAAATGGCAGAATTTCTGAGATGTAAGAATGTGCTGCGAATTCTAAGCCGACATCATGTCCGGCTTTTTCGCTCAGATACCAGCGATTCTCAAGTACCTCGTGAAAGAGCTGTGCCGCTTCGATGCGACCCTCTAAATGAGGTGGAACAAGCCTCGTAATGGGTTGGAAGACTTCTGTAAGCCAATTCTGTGCACTTTGCTCGATAGGACCACGAGGCTTTGATTCCCGACCTCTATAGCGATCAAAGGATGCAAGTAACCGCTTGGCCTGTAATTCTTCGGTTTCTAGTCCGACTAATTCGCGCAATCTTTGTTGATGGTATCCCGCAGAAACCAATTTAGGTTGAAATTGCAACGCCTGATTATCGCCATCGAGTGATACCGAAACTTCTTCCACCGCAAACCCTAAATCGTGGAGTTCACGCATTGCTCGTTCTACTGCATGGCGATCGGTTGGATCAAGAAGCTTTGGCTCTTTAAGCGCTGACCATAATCTTCTGTATCGACGTATGACACCATCACTTGCTCGAATAGGATCCATGCCTGGGTAAAGAACTCCAGAAATCGCTAAATCTTCTAACTCGGCGGCGACATTGAAATGCACAATCTCTAAATCGTGTTCTCGCTGACCATCACTGAGTGTCTTTTGAAATTCACCCGTCTCTGCATCGACAAGGTATGCAGCGAAACCTTCTGCATCCCGTCGGAAAAGCGTGTTAGATAACGAACAATCTCCCCACCAGAAACCCAACAAATGTAATCTCACCAACAACAGAGCAAGGGCGTTTGCCATGGTCATCACATCATGCGCAGTGACATCCCCCGATAGAAGAACTCGATACGGCGATGAGTAGGGGAGAAAACGTGTTGCCAATGCACAGGGAAGTTCCTCCCCAGCTGAATCGGTTCTACCTTCAATTACAGCGATCGGATCCACGCTCGGTGCGCCAAGGTGGGAAAGTTCTCGCAAGAGACGATATTCACGATTGGCGAATTCGGAGACCGTCTCCTTGACCGCATAAATTTCACTATCTGGTTCTTCGCTAGCCCGCACCAATCGAACGACGTGGCGCGAGATACCTCTCTTCTCGGCTAAAGATGGGTCCTCGGGCCATTCCTCCAACGGTCGATCCCAAGGCAGGCCGGCAACGGTGGCAATTTCTTCGCCCAGGCCCGTGATTTGTATCGGCATACCTTCATTCTCTCCTATCCATGTTAAGGGCAGGTGAACTGAGCTGAGCGTTTACACTATTTCCATGGCAATCTCAGACCGCATAAAGAGCTCGCGAGTAAAAAAAGGCGAGAAAGAAGTTCTACCAACAGATTATGGATTACCTGGAGCACCCATTAATCGCGCGCATCCCTTTTACTTTGGATTTCTTGCAACGATCGGTGGCTTGCTTGCCCTAGTAGTTATGCGTTCACTTGCTGCAGCGAGTCAGACATTTGTGCTTATTATCATCGCTCTTTTCTTAGCGATGGGATTGAACCCAGCTGTGGAGGCCCTTCGATTACGTGGATTAACCAGAACCAGAGCTGTCACCGCGATCTTTCTACTTGTCATAGTTTTTGTTGGCCTCTTTGCTTGGCTCGTAATCCCGCCAGTAGTCTCGCAGGGCGCCGAGCTTATTAATCGTGCCCCATCTCTTCTTAATGACCTCAAACACAATGCAACAATCAACTCTCTGAATACCCACTACGGCATTGTTGATACCTTGCAAGAGAAACTGAAATCGATCACAAAAGATGGAACATTAATAGTTTCTGCGTTCGGCGGAGTAGTGGGAGTAGGAAAAACTGTTCTTTCTGGAACGTTCTCAACACTCACGGTATTGGTTCTAACGCTTTACTTCCTGACATCTTTACCAACAATGATTGATCTTGGAATCCGATTGGCTCCAGCGACTCGACGTGACCGTATCTCTCGACTAGCACACGCAATTATTTCTCGCATCGGCGCTTTCGTCGGCAGTCAAATCACCATTTCAATACTTGCGAGCATCTTTGTTCTTATTCTTGCAAGTGTCCTGGGATTGCCCTCACCCGTAGCGCTGGGAATGATCATTCTGGTCTGTGGTCTCATTCCTCTGATTGGCCATTTCATCGGATGCTCCATTGTGACAATCATTGCGCTAACGCAATCGGTTCCAACAGGACTCATTGCATTTTTGGCTTATGTTCTTTACGTTCAGATTGAAAACTATGTGATTACACCACGCATCATGAAGAAATCATTATCTGTGCCTGGTGCGGTGACAATTATTGCCGCTCTACTTGGATCATCCCTGCTTGGCTTAGTTGGTGCGCTTCTTGCCGTGCCTTTAGCAGCTGCAGTTATTCTTATACTTGAAGAGGTTGTCTATCCTCGTTCAGATGCAACATAACCTAAAAGTATTTACGTAATCCCTTTGGTAGCACTTTTCTAATTCTTTTGCGCCATTCTCTTCCTTGCTCCAGAGGGGAAAGAGCCAGAACTTTCTCACCTTTTGGCAGATCAGGAGTATCTACTTCATGTAATGCTGGAGATGTCTGATCCAACGAATCTGCTATTCGATCTAAGTTAGTTACCAAAGACATACTGCGTGCAGTTTGTTCTTGATCATCTTGTGGAGATTCATTAATGAGAAGATCTACAAGTTCTGCGCCAACAATGCGCATATCTGCAGTAAGTTGTGGGTTCTCCCCGGCATTAACATCGCTGAGAAGCTCATCTATATCCGAACTAATCGCGAAACTGGCCGCAGAAAGTGCTTCAGCTATCTTGCGTTGTGTCGAGTCAGGGATGCCGCCATCGACAGCTGAATCAAATAATGTACGAGCAATCGTTCGAACCTGAACGACAGTATGCTCAATCGCAACACCACGTGAATACAAATCCTCAGCTTCATCTTTTTCGGCGGTTGGAAACCATTTTGCATAGGTGCGCGCTTCAAGCGCCTGCGCTCGAACTCGTGGAACTTCCTCAATAAGCAATCGCGCCATTCCAAGCCAATTGCCAGCCTCTTCCTGAGTGAAGCCGGCAGCAACTCCTTCTGACATCACTCCCAAGAGTTTTGCAGCCTTATTTCCAAGGGATGCAATCTGATCAATAGTGCGTCCGGCGGGAGATTTTGGATGCGCGAAATAGGAAAATATGATTGCAATACTTGCACCGATAAGTGTTGAAATCATTCTGTTCTCAGCATTGTTCTCACTAATGCCTGGGCCAATAACAATCAGGGCTGTCACGGGAACGTTGATCGAGGCAACTTCACCTAAATGCAATGCACGAGCTGCCACAGAACACATGACGACGGTTACGCCAACCGTGACTGCGCCAAATCCGAAGAGAGTGACGCTAGCAAGGGCAGTACCCGCACCTATTGCTGTTCCTAGTATTTGACCAAAACCTTCACGCGAAGATTTGTGCAAAGAGATTCGTACAGTCAAACTCGCGACAATTGCAGCGACAAGACCACCGTTGGTAAAAGCGAAGTCACCAACTTGCCAGGCAGTAGCAGCAGCTAATGCAGTAACAATTACTTGTTGAACCCAAGCACGTCGATCTGAAAAGAGGTGAATAATCCTAGGAATCAGTTTAATGATGGCCTCCTAGGTCAACTTGTTTTGGAAGTGTGTTGGAAGTGGTGCTTTAAGTGGCGCTACTCGCAAGACGATTTCATTAAGGACACGAGCCACTGATGGTTCTCCGACCCACAGATGTTTCGCTTCCATAACGGGGATGATTTCAATTGTATGCAACGGAGCAAAACGCTCCATCGCTTGCATCGGATTTAAGAATTCATCAAACTCTGGAACTAGTGCCACAACCGGGCGCGGATCGGTAATCCAATATAACAATTCATCTCGTGTAGTCGTTCGAAGTGGTGGGCTCAAGAGAATAAGGCCCTTATGGCGAGGATCTTTTGCGTGTTGTAGTGCAAGGTCGGTTCCAAAGGACCAGCCGACAATCCAAAGATTTGTTAACTCAAGTTCTGTAAAGCAATAATCAATCATCGCCTCAACATCAAGGCGTTCATTCTTCCCATTATCAAATTCACCTTCACTTGTACCTGCTTCACTCGTAGTTCCACGCGTATTGAAACGAACTACAGCGATTCCAGCTAGATAAGGCAGGCGGTTTGCTGCTTTCCTGAAG
>QYPT01000088.1 GCA_007280125.1 Streptomycetaceae bacterium
GCGCGTCGATGGAGTAACAGTCTCCTTTGGCGGTCTTCGGGCTCTCAATGATGTCTACTGTGAAATTGGGCAAAATGAAGTTGTAGGTTTGATCGGCCCTAATGGTGCGGGTAAGACAACTTTATTTAACGCACTCTGCGGAATCGTTACGCCAGATGAGGGAAATTTCTTCTTGAATGGAAAAGAGCGCGGATTTCCCCGCACAGATAACTTAGTTGACCTGGGTATTGCACGAACCTTACAAGGAGTTGGCCTCTTTGGTGATTTGACTGTTCTTGAAAATGTCATGATTGGTGCGCAACATTTAGCACGAACCGGACTAATCTCTGCAGCCTTTGCCCGCAACGGCAAAGATGAGAATCGAATTCGAGAACGCGCGCGCATTGCTCTAGAACGTGTCTACGCTGGCGGACTTGCAGATCGTCGCGCAGACACACTTTCTTATCCAGATACCAAGCGTGTAGCAATTGCGCGAGCACTTGTAAGTGAACCTTCAATCTTGATGCTGGATGAACCTGCAGGGGGATTAGGTCCGCAAGATATTGATTGGATGAATCTTTTAATTCGTAATCTAAGTGCTCACATGTCAGTACTTCTAGTGGAGCATCACATGGATGTTGTTATGAGCGTGTGTAGCAAGTTATATGTGCTCAATTTCGGTGAAGTAATTTCAAGTGGCGATGCCGAAACTGTCCGGCGCGATCCTGCTGTTATAGCCGCTTATCTGGGAACGAGTGCGTAGATGACACTGACAGTAACGGAGCTAACAATTCACCATGGGGCAATCTGCGCCATTAGTGATGTCTCTTTTACTGTGCCTAAGGGCCAATTGACGGCGGTAATTGGGGCCAATGGTGCAGGCAAGACAACTCTATTGCGCACACTCTCTGGCCTGAATAAATCTACTCACGGAACTGCAACATGGAATGAGCACAATCTTCTGCATTCAAAGCCAGAGACAATTGTCAGGCATGGCGTTTCACATGTTTCTGAAGGTAAGGCAGTAATTCCGGAGTTAAGTGTTGTGGAAAATCTTGAACTTGGCGCAATTTGGCGCAAGAATAAAAAAGAAGCCGCTGAGAGTAAAGCCTCAGTAATAGATATTTTTCCACGCCTAGGTGAGAGACTCAATCAACGGGCAGATACTTTGTCGGGTGGTGAACGTCAGATGTTAGCAATTGGCAGAGCGATAATGTCTAAACCTCAGTTGTTATTACTTGATGAACCATCGTTAGGTCTTGCGCCGTTAATAGTGGAACAGATTTTTCAAACAATTAGAGATTTAACAACCTCGATGGGTTTAACTGTAGTTCTTGTAGAACAAAATGCAATGGGAGCCCTGAAGATTGCAGATCAGGGAGTAGTTTTGAATTTAGGTAAAGTCGCAGTTGCTGGAACTGCCCAATCACTCATAGCCGATCCGCAAGTACGCGCGGCTTACTTGGGGTACTAATTATGTTTCAACTATTAAATACCATCTTAATTGGCATTACTGCAGGAGCTATTTATTCGCTCATGGCGATATCAATCGTGCTGGTATGGCGTAGCACCCGTGTCATTAACTTTGCTCAAGCTGGAATGGCGCTCCTATCTACATATTTTGGGTATGAAGCGATGGTGCATTTCAATTCATTTTGGATTGCACTACCAGTTGCTATGGTTGGTGGAGCCGGTATAGCTGCACTCATTGAGTTAGTATTTATGCGTTTATTAGTTAAAAGAAGTTCGACCGGCCCAATGGCTGCAGTTGCTCCAATAATTGCAACATTAGGTTTACTAGGACTCATCAAAGGAATCATTAGCAGCATCTGGGGAGGTGCTGACGTTCGTTTGGTAGGCCCAGTCACCAACGTTGGTTACAGCATTGGAGATAAGACTTTAGCGTTTTCCCCACTTAAACTGCTCACTTTATGCACTGTTGTGGCTCTTATGCTTTTGCTGACCGTACTATTTCAAAAAAGTAATATTGGACTGTCACTTCGGGCATCAGCGTACTCACCTGAGATCGCAAGACTTTCTGGGGTCAAAGTAGATTTTGTTCGCACACTTGGCTGGTCACTTGCCGGGGCAGCTGGGGCAGTGGCCGGAATGTTCCAAACTGTAAATGGCAACGGCGCTTTTTCTCCAGAGTCAATTGAGTTTGCGCTTCTTTTAATCTCTGGTTTTATTGCCGCTGTAATTGGTGGACTCGAGAGTTTAGTAGGAGCCGTCGTAGGCGGCCTTGTACTTGGACTAGTTATCTCCTTCGTACTTATGTATATCAGCAGCTCGCTATTTTTTATCGCACCATTTGTTATTCTGCTCATTATTTTGTTTGTTCGACCGCAAGGAATCTTGGGAGTAAAGGCGGCTCGACGTGCATAAGTTTAAGAGCTCACATCACTTAGGTTTCTTTATCATTTTTGGCTTTATCCTCTTTCTTACCGGAAACCGAGTTGATGAGCTGCGTGTGTATCAAGGTGCATCTATCGCTGTCTATGTAGTTGCAATCTCATCGATTATTTTACTAACTGGTTATTCCGGCCAAGTATCTTTAGGCCATGGTGCCTTACTTGCGATTGGGGCATACAGTGCAGCAGTTGCTCGAAATAATTTTCATGCCCCAGTTGTACTAACATTTGTTATTGCAGTTCTCGCTGCAGCACTTGGAGGAGCCTTATTAGGCGCTGCCGCGGCGCGGCTTTCAGGACCATATTTAGCGGGGACAACTCTTGCTTTAGCAATTGGCTTGCCATCACTTGCAAATCAATTTCCAATCTTTGGTGGAGAGCAAGGAGTATTTTTTGATGTAGGTTTTCCACCACCATCGTTGGGCGAAGGCTTTACTCAATACAAATGGTTCTTTTGGATTGCTGGCTTAGCTGCGCTTATATCCATCTGGCTCGTGGCTAATATTTTACGATCCAGATATGGACGTAATTGGCGGGCTGGGCGTAGCAATGAGACCGCAGCAGCCCTGGCGGGGATCAGCGTTTCCCGGTCGAAGATCTTGGCCTTTACCATCAGTGCTGGCGTGGCTGGACTGGCGGGAGCGCTCCTTTCGATGACAATTGGGACAGTTTCACCCAGTGCCTTCCCACTCGCCCTCTCATTTTCCCTATTAACGGGGGCGGTTCTCTCTGGCGTAAGTACCCTCTCAGGCGTCATGATTGGCGCAGTAACTTTGGTGGCGATCCCTGAAATCGCCGATGCCGTGGCAACGCGCATTGGTGTGTCGGAGAGGTTCACTACAAATTTGCCGGGCTTGATGGTTAGTACGTTGTTGATTCTGACTGTTCTATTTGTTCCAAATGGACCAGTTGAGCAACATCGCACACGTCAAGCACGAAAAGCGGCAAAGGAAAAGAATTAAAGCTCTACACAACCCTCGATGGAAGGAAACACATGAAAGCAATGAATCGCCGGAAACTGTTTACAGTTTGCGCGACTATCGCAGTTGCCAGCCTTGCAGTCACTGCAATTCCGGCACAAGCAGCAGAAGTTGGAGTGAGCTCTTCTGAGATCAAACTCGGAATGACGCTTCCAATGACAGGAGCTGCTTCTCCAGGCTACAACAAGATTCCTGCAGCGGTGAAGGCGTATTTTGATTACGTCAACGCTAATGGCGGTATCAATGGTCGTAAATTGACTCTAGTAGTCAAAGATGATCAGTACGTTCCAACATTGGCAGTTGCAAAGACTAATGAACTTATCTTGAAAGATAAGGTCATGGCACTTTTGGCTCCACTTGGAACCGCCAACAACAAGGCCGTTGCTGCAGTTGTTAATCCAGGCGCTCGAGGAATTCCAACGCTGTTTGTTAATACCGGATACAGCGGATTTTCCGATAAGAAGAAGTACCCAACTACCTTCTCAATTCTTCCTTCCTACATTATGGAAGCCAAGATCATGGCCGAGTACATTAAAGATAACTTTGCCGGTAAGAAGTTAGGTCTGATTTATCAGGACGATGACTTTGGTGATGACGCACTTGCCGGTTTCAAGCAGGCCGGAATTAACTTTGATGTCAAAGTTGCATATGCATCTGGATCACAGAGTGGAACAACTGCTGCCGGCTGGATGCAAAAACTGCAAGCTGGTGGTGCTGAAGTTGTGATTCTCTTCGGAGTATCAAGTGCAACTGCTGCAGCCTTAGGAACAGCAGCTGTTATGAAATTTGCACCACAGTGGATTCTTGGATCCGTTGGTGGAGATGCAACCACTATTAAGGCCGCAGGCGTTCCAGCAGGAGTGCTCTATAACGCAGTCGGAGCATCATTTGCTCCAGCAACTACTGACACAACTGATGAATACGTCAAGTTGTTCCAGGACATCTATTTGAAAGCAAATCCAGACCAGATCTTTGATAACAACGTCATGGTGGGAATGAACACTGCTTTCGTAACTGCTCAAGCACTTAAGGCTGCTGGTTCAAATCCAACTCGCAAATCACTTATTGCCGCGATTGAAAAATCAGGCAAGAATTTTGCTAGCGCAGCACTTGTTCCATTGAACTACTCAACCACTAGCCACGTTGGATACAACGGTTACTGGTTCGGTAAGTACTCACCAACGGGAGATCTCAAGCCTGCAGGTGGCGTATACACCGTGTATACAACTGATTCAGGAAATGGCGCAGTTGTTAAGTCAACATATAAGCGTCCAGCAATGCCAGCGAAAGGATTACCTAACTAATGAGAAAACAACGTTTACTTGCTCTACTAAGTGCAACATCACTTGCAGTAGGCATCATTGTTTCGATTCCAGTTGTAGCTAACGCTGCACCTGCTTGCGATGGCAAAGTTCCAGTTCAGTCATGTGCCGGTGTAACTTCTGATGGTGCACCATATGCCATGATGGTTCCAGCTAATTTCAATGGAACTGTTGCACTGTATTCACATGGATACCGCTACAACGTTGATATTCCAGCTGGAATCCCAATTGTTGGTGGCTACACAATTACAAACACTCCTGAGCCAGTTCCTGGTGGCAACATGACCGTTGCAGGTTATCTCTTTAGCCAAGGCGTGGCCATTATAGGTTCAGGTTTTGCTCGTCAAGGGTGGAATTTAGATTCAGCTCTTGCTACAAATGTTGAACTCATCGATACATTCAAGAAGAAGTTCCCTACAACTCAGAAAGTTGTTGCATGGGGATCATCTCTTGGCGGTGCAATTACGCAGGCACTTGCCGAAACACATCCAGAGTTAGTCTCTGCCGTTGCACCTATGTGTATGGCAGATATTTCAGTTAATGCTGAACTTACAATGGCTGGCGATTTCTTGTGGGGCGTAAAGACCCTCTTTGATCCAACGATCAAGGGTGGAAACTACTCAGCAGGAGCTGCCGGTAATGGTGAAGCGATAACAGATATCGTGAAAGTTCTTACCGTTATGGGCCAGTTGCAGGCTGGAGTTTCAAGTGGTGCTTGGCCAACGACATCAAGTGCAACAGGTAAGGCGCTTGCAGCAGGTGGAGTTCCATCACGCAGCGCTCTATTGCTACTTGGCTTGATGGCAGGTCTACCAACACAGTCTGCTCACTTTGATTCGCTCAGTGGTCCAGCAGGAGCGCTCAAGCTGACTTTCCCATTAGCGGTGAGCCCAGCATTAGCAATCCTAGAAAATGGAACTAACGCTGCAATTCTTGCAATTCTTGCTACGCAAGATGTTGAGTTACAGGCTGGCGGAGCAATCTTTGATAACACGAAGACTGATTATTCAGCACGGGTTGAGAATGAGAAAGTTATTTATAACGCGGCTCTTTCCGGTAACACCGTAATCAATGCGCTTCTTGGCGCATTATCTGCTGCAAATCCAGGCGCTCCACGCGCAGTAGGAAATGCCGCAGCTATTGCCAAGATGAATAAATTGCAGCACAACACTGGAAAAATCAACGTTCCAACAATCTTGATGGTTGGCGTTGCAGATCCAATTACTCCTGCAGGTGCATCGCAGCTAGTTGTTGACAAGTATGCAGCGCAATACGCTGCAGAAAAACTTGCAGCATTCAAGGCCGCAAAAGTTAATGGCTTTGTTCCAGTTCGCAACAAACTATTAATGTTGTGGAATCAGACATCAGGTAAGGGTTACACGAGCTTTGATCCAACTACAGGTTCTCCACTAACTTCGACACCTGCAGCTCAAGGAACAAATCACTGTAACTTCACAACTTCTCAGTTGCTTATGGTTGCCAAGACTTTGGTATCTACTGGGCAAACTGGTCAGTTACCAACTGGCGGTGCACTACTAACCGCCGTCCGTAAGGCCGGATCACTTGCAATCGATCCACTCTTCCGTGCGCCACTGCTCAAGTACTACAACGAGCAGAACTAAATCGAGGGATATACAAAGGAGGGCCTGGGAAACCAGGCCCTCCTTTGCTTTACTCTTTACTTCTTATGATTACCGTTGCTAGCCCTGAAGCTATGTTTGCACTGGGAATCGCTATAGCCCGGCAGGTGAAGGCAGGCGATCTCATCCTTATTAATGGGCCTTTGGGTGCGGGCAAAACTGTTTTGGCACAAGGAATCGGCAGCGGTCTTGGCTTTGATGACATCACCTCACCCACATTTGTTATCTCCAGAGTACATAGCGGTGTTGTTCCGATGATTCACGTCGATGCATACCGCCTACTAGATACGAGTAACCCCAGCTTGTATTTAGATGATTTAGATCTGGATACAGCTCATTCAGTAACGGTTGTTGAATGGGGTGGGGCGGAATCGGCAAGGCTCAATGAGGATCGCTTAGAGATCTCTATCGACCGTAGTGAAGAAGTGAGAAAAGTGGAGATTGCTTGTATTGGAAAGCGTTGGGATGGTTTTGTTTTATGACTATCTCACTTGCAATAGATACATCTACTTCACGCACATGTGTGGCGGTCATAGAAAACGGGAAAATACTTTGGAGTGGTCACAAAGATGGCGCTACTGCACATGGTCCAGCGCTACCCGCACTAGTTGCTGAAGCAATTCAAGGCCATGCCATCGATGAAGTTGTTGTAGGTATGGGACCTGGCCCATTTACTGGGTTAAGAATCGGAATTGTCTTTGCACGAAGCTTTGCTTTGTCAAGAAATATAGAAGTACGGGGCGTGTGTTCACTTGATGCAATCGCAGCGCAAGTTAATACAAATGATTTTATTATTACCGTTGATGCC
>QYPT01000018.1 GCA_007280125.1 Streptomycetaceae bacterium
CGTAGAACTTACTTCTACTGGTGAAGTTTTTGGTGTAGGTCAGGCTCCGTATCTTGATTATTCACCTGCCTCGGAAGATGTCTACAAGAAAGCTCGCTCTTCACAAGTTACTTCATGGGATTTAAGGAATATGGAAACCTTAGCTGTGAATTGGGCTATTGAAAATTCTCTGCCAGAACATCAAGAAGAGATTACTGCGCAAGTAATTCCAGCAACACAGAGATCTAGAGAGCAAGTTCGTAAGCGTTTAATTAGTGAAATTAACTATTGGGACACACGGCATGCTGAATTGATTGATCAAGAAGCTGCTGGAAAGGCTTTAAAAATCAAGCCAGAAACAGCCCAGCGACGTGCTCGCGATCTAGAAAGGCGTCTGGAAATTCGTTTAGCTGAATTGGATTTTGACTCAAAGATAGTTACTCATCCACCTGCACTTATAGGAATTGCAATGGTGCTTCCGCAAGGATTTATAGATCGACTTAATGGTGAAAGAACAGGTCCTGTATCAAGTTATGCAAAAGAAACAGCTGAGGTTGATCGCCGTGCCGTTTCAGCTGCCATGGCAGCAGAACGTTCAATTGGAAGAACTCCTGAAGAAATGCCGCATAACAATCCTGGTTTTGATATCAGATCAGTAGCACCGGATGGCACTGTGATAAAGATCGAAGTAAAGGGAAGAATTGAAGGTGCTAGCGACTTCCAAATCACTCGACGTGAGGTATTAACAGCTAAGAATCTTGAAGATAATTACAGGCTTGCCCTTGTACGCGTTAGCCAAAATGGCGCAGACAAGGACGAAATCCGCTACGTATTGAGACCATTTGATTTAGTAGGAACAGAAGACTTCAGCATTACGCGGTTCACTGTAGATTGGAAGTCTCGTTGGAATGAAGGAGTAAAGCCCCTGTGACCACATATAAACGGAAATTGATCGAAGTTGCATTGCCACTAGAAGCGATTAATAGAGAGTCAGCAAGAGAGAAGACAATCAGACATGGTCATCCTACAACTTTGCATCTATGGTGGGCCCGCCGCCCTCTTGCCTCAGCGAGAGCAATGATTTTTTCTCAGTTGGTCGATGATCCATCTTCTCGCCCCGAGGAATTTCCAACCGTCGAGCAGCAAGCACGGGAGCGCAAGCGTCTTTTTGAAATGATTGAACAATTGGTGATGTGGGAAAATATTTCAAACGACAAACTCTTAAAAAGCGCTTATCAAGAAATATTGAAATCTACAGATGGCAATCCTCCTGAACTGCTTGATCCATTTGCCGGTGGAGGGGCAATTCCCCTTGAAGCACAACGCCTAGGGCTTGAATCGCGAGCATCTGACTTAAATCCAATTCCAGTTACGATTAACAGAGCACTAATAGAGATACCACCAAAGTGGTCCGGATTAGCTCCGGTTTTCCTAGGTTCCAAGAATGAAAAACATTCATGGACCGGTTTGCTTGGATTGGCAGAAGATTTAAAGCAATATGGAACCTGGATGCGCGAAGAAGCCGAAAATAGAATTGGCCATTACTACCCAAAGATTAAGATATCTGACGGTACGGAGGCTTTAGTAATTGCATGGATTTGGGCTCGTACCGTGAAATGCCCAAACCCGGCTTGCGGCACACAAATGCCACTTGTTAGGTCCTGGTGGTTATCAAAGAAAAAGGGACGCGAGAAGTACGTTAAACCGCTGAGTATTAAAAAGGCTGGAAAAATTTCCATAAAATTTATTATTGAGACCGGTTTAAAAGGTGCTCCGGAGGGCGAGTCTGATGGAACCATTTCGCGAAATGGTGCAAATTGCGTCAGTTGTGGGACCTCTGTGTCGTTAGTTTATATTCGAGAACAAGGTGTCTCGGGAAATATCGGGAAGCAAATTATGGCCGTTGCTGCGCAAGGAAAAGGTCAACGGCATTATTTGGAACTTGACCAACTAACCTGGAATGAAGACGAAATAACTCTCCCTCAGGACCTACCTGAAACAGAAATTGCTGTTCATCCTCAATACATGGGCACTCCGCGATATGGATTGACGAGACACGTGGATTTGTTCACTAAACGCCAGCTTCTTGCTTTAAGCACTTTTAGCGATTTAATCCAGGAAGTGAAAAAGAAAATAGAAAAGGAGGCAATTGCTGCCGGCATGCCAGATGACAAGATTGGCTTAGATGCGTCAGGTACGGGTGCAACTGCCTATGCGGAAAGCCTTTGTGTCTACCTCGCGTTTGTTATCGATAAGTTAGCAGATCTTGGAAATGCATTATGTCCATGGGAACCAGTTGCAGAATGTCCGCGCAATCTATTTGCACGTCAAGCTATTCCGATGTCTTGGAATTTTGCAGAAGGAAATCCATTCAGTTCCAGTTCGGGATCTTGGGAAGTATTGCTACGCAATCAATCACGAGACTTGAGTTTTGCATTATCCCAAACTTCCGCATCGGAGCACATTGGCCAAGTAGCTCAAATGGATGCGCGTTTCGCAGACTATAAGAATGTGGCTGTATGCACAGATCCCCCGTATTATGACAATGTTCCTTATTCTGACTTGGCAGATTTCTTTTACATATGGTTGAGAAGATCTCTTAAAGATATTTATCCTAAAGTTTTCAGCACGGTATTAACACCCAAATCTGATGAATTAGTCGCAGATCATGTCCGCTGGGGAGGAAAAGATAAAGCAGAAGAATTTTTTGAGAAAGGTTTTTTTGAAGTTTTCAAGAAAATTCGCATCGAGGCAAGCAGTGAATTTCCGATAGTCGTCTACTACGCATTTAGACAAACAGAGAAGAGTGCGGACGGTCTTTCCTCTACTGGTTGGGAAACAATGCTTTCTGGCCTATTAAATGCTGGATATGCAATACAGGCAACTTGGCCAGTTAGAACCGAAATGGCGTCAAGGATGCGAAATAGAGAGTCGAATGCATTGGCTTCTTCCATAGTTCTAGCGCTTAGACCGCGAGCTTCCACAGCAGGTGCGGCATCCAGGAGAACTTTTCTCCAAACCCTTAAGAATGAACTACCTCTCGCGTTAAGAGAACTTCAACAAGGGAGTATTGCCCCCGTCGATTTGGCACAGGCCACCATTGGGCCAGGAATGGCAATTTTTTCTAGATTTACACAAGTTACAGAGGCAGACGGAACGAACTTAACGGTGCGGACTGCATTAGTACTCATTAATCAAGTTTTAGATGAAATCCTTGGTGAACAGGAAGGAGATTTCGATTCCGAAACACGTTTTTGCATTAAATGGTTCTCACAATTTGGTTGGAATATGGGGCTAGCGGGCGAATCCGACGTGCTGGCGCGCGCACTAAACACCTCTGTTGCAAGTCTGGAGCGAGGTGGAATATTCAAAGCCACTGCAGGCAAAGCTTACTTGATTCATCCCAAAGATATGCCAAGTTCTTGGGACCCAGAATTAGATAAATCTATTAGCGTGTGGGAAGTCGCAGTGCGATTGGCAGAAACCTTACAGTCGAAAGGTGCAGAAACATCAGGGCAACTTGCGGCCGCCGCGAGTAAACGTGTCGATATGGATTCAGTTAGGGAACTTTCCTATCTATTGTATTCAATTTCAGATAAGAAAAAATGGGCAGATGCCGCAATTCTATTTAATGGGTTAGGAACTTCATGGTCAGAAGTAACTTCGGCAAAAGTTCTTAAAGTTAAAGACGTAAGCCTACAAGAAGAATTTGATTTAAACACACCGCCAAATGAATAGTATAAGAGTCTGGAGTATGTAATGGCAATTAGTAACCGTGACAGAGTAAGCAAAGGATTTGATGCGCTTTCATCTGGGTTGCTGGAATTCGTTGATAGACAGATGTCTTCAGCTTCAGAGGGTGTGGGTCTCGACTGGATTGGAGTCATTGAGAAACGTGATGAGACAAAGAACGGTATCAAGAAGAAATATGAGAAAGAAGATCCAGCGGTTCAATTAAAGGTAATCACTGAAGAATGGCGCGTATTCAGTAAGGTGTTGAGTCGCGCCCAGCAATCACTGGCATCGGAATTACGAGAAGTAAGAAATAGTTGGGCGCACAGCAAGAAGTTCGATAATGATGATACTTACCGAATCCTTGACACTATGGAAAGGTTGCTAACGGCCGCAGGGGCACCGAATGAAGCGGAAATAATTAGGCAGATGAGGCAGGATCATCAACGTCTAGTTTTTGAATCAGAAACAAAAAAAGCAATCCTGAATCCTGGCAATGGCGTTAGTGTTGCAGGAACTGGCCTTAAGTCCTGGCGTGAGGTACTTCGCCCGCACGAGGATGTTGCTACCGGAAACTATTCTGCGAGCGAGTTTGCTGCAGATCTTTACATGGTTTCACAGAATGAAGGATCAAGTGAATATGTAGAGCCGATTGAATTCTTTAGGCGCACGTATTTAACAGAAGGCCTAAAAGAACTCTTAGATAGAGGTATCCGACGAATATCAGGTGATGAAAATGCATCGCCAATTGTTAACCTGCAGACTAACTTTGGTGGGGGTAAGACTCACTCAATGTTGGCTTTGTGGCATTTATTCGGGGGAGCGCCAACTTCATCGCTTACTCAGGAAGTGCAGGATGTTGTTGCAAATCGTCCATTACCCAAAAAAGTTAACCGAGTGGCCTTGGTTGGAATTCATTTATCTCCTGGAGCACCTCTTGTTAAGCCTGATGGCACGAAGGTAAACACAATTTGGGGAGAGCTCGCATGGCAGTTAGGTGGCAAGAAAGCATTCGATTATGTAGCAGAAGCTGATGCAAGCCGCACAAATCCTGGTGAAGGCTTGAGAAAGTTAATTACGGCCTATTCGCCATGTTTGATTCTCATTGATGAGTGGGTTGCATATGCACGTCAGCTATGGGAGCGCGAAGATCTTCCAGGTGGAACTTTTGATACACAATTTACGTTTGCTCAGTCGCTAACAGAAGTAGTCAAGACTGTACCTGGTGCGATGCTTGTCATCTCCATCCCCGCATCACACGATCCGGATAAAGATGGTCAATCAGGTGGAAGCGCTCTAGAAGTTGGTGGCCCAAATGGTCAAGAAGCACTCCAAAGATTGCAGAATGTGGTTCGTCGAGTTGCAGATCAGTGGCGGCCTGCGAGCGCACAGGAGTCTTTTGAAATCGTAAGGCGCCGTCTATTTGTCGAACCTGATGCAGCAGCACTTGCGGATATTTCTGCTGTGGCGCGTCAATTTGTGAACTTCTACTCACAGCATGTTGGCGAATTCCCAAGAGAGTGCTCAGACATTTCTTATGAGGCAAGAATCCGTGCGGCATATCCAATTCACCCAGAGTTATTTGATCGCCTCTATGAAGATTGGTCAACGTTGGAACGTTTTCAGCGAACACGTGGAGTGCTTCGCCTTATGAGCGCAGTTGTTCACGCACTCTGGGAATCACAAGATGCAGGCCCACTCATTATGCCGGGATCGCTACCACTTGATGTTCCAAGTGTTTTGAGCGAGATAACACAGTACTTGCCGGATTCTTGGAAGCCGATAGTAGATGCAGATATAGATGGACCAAGATCTACTCCAATACAAATAGATTCAGAGCGCCCGTTATTTGGGCAACGGGCAATAACACGGAGACTAGCTCGTACCATTTTTGTCGGAGCAGCTCCTACTTTGAAGAGCAGTCACATTGGTGCTGAGAAGCCACGCATTTGGTTAGGTGTTGCAATACCAGGTGACACCATTGGAAACTTTGGATCAGCTCTAGATTTACTTTCTCAGAGAGCTACTTATCTTTATGCCGATGGACATCGATATTGGTTTGATACTCAAGCCTCTGTGACGAGAACTGCTGCAGATTATGCAGATCGACTTCGTGATAAGCCTGAAGAAGTCTGGCTAGAGATTGTCTCTAGGTTGCGAGCCAATGAAAACCGTAATCGAGGAGCTTTTTCTGGAGTGCACATTGCGCCAGACACTTCAGCTGACATTCCAGATGAAGATTCAGCACGACTAGTGATTCTCCATCCATCGCATTCACACTCGAAAAATTCTCAAGATTCCCTTGCAATGAAATTTGCGCAAGAGTCTTTGGAAAAGCGTGGATCTGCTCAGAGAATCAATAAGAATATGTTGGTTTACTTAGCACCAGATACAAAGCGACTTGATGAGTTAATGGAAGCGGTCAGAGACCTACTTGCTTGGCAGAACATCGCGAGCAGAATTGAAGAGATGAATCTTTCACCTCAACAAGCCAAGCAAGCGATAACTCGCAGAGATCAGGCCCATGAGGGAGTAACTTCTCGAATTTCACAGACTTACATTTGGGCGATAGTGCCTGAACAGCCGGATCCTAGTAAGCCTATTGAATGGACGGTTGAGAAAGCGGAGGGGCAAGAAACATCTCTAGCTGCACGCGCGTCTGAGAAGTTAGTTCGAGCAGGATTATTCACAGATATTGCATCACCTCGAATGATCCGCATGGATCTTGATGCCAAGTTAAGTAAAGCTTGGGAGTCGGGTCATTTAAATGTAGGCCAACTGTGGGCCTTTTATTGTTCGTACCCATATTTAACAAGAATGAAAAATCGTAAAGTTCTTGCCGATGCTATCTCCGAGTCATTAGCTGGGATGATGTGGGAGGAAGAGGGATTTGCGCTCGCTGAGGGATTCGAAAGTGCTTCTGGTAATTACGCAGGGTTAGTACTTCCTGGTGCTGGTGGATTCTTTGGCGCAATCACAGATCAAACACTTGTAGTCAAGCCTGAAGTAGCAAAAGCACAATTACCTGCAGTGGTGACGCCACCAGTTGGCCTTTCTGCTGGAACG
Source organism: Streptomycetaceae bacterium (assembly GCA_007280125.1). Lineage (GTDB taxonomy): Bacteria > Actinomycetota > Actinomycetes > Nanopelagicales > Nanopelagicaceae > QYPT01. The sequence continues at coordinate 6,778 of QYPT01000018.1, forward strand.
ACACCTACACCAACTTCAGTGACAACTACTCCGGGAGTTGTGGAACCTAAAGCAAGTACTAGATTCTTTGGTGTTTATGAAGTGGACCCAGAGCGGTACAGTCGAGATTTAAATAGGTTAAGCCAAGAGATATTGCAACACTTGAGTTCTATTGATGGTGTAGATCTTGATATAACAATTGAGATACATGCTGCCGTTAAAGAAGGTTTTGCTGCGGATAAGATTCGAGTAATTCTAGAGAATGCTCGCTCGCTAAAGTTTAAGAATTCGTCGTTTGAAAAGGAGTAATCTTTTTCGGAACGGCGGGCTAAGTCCAGTCTTAGTGTTCATAACTTAGGCACCTTTAATCATGTTATTGATAAGGTCGGCAGCTCCCTTTAACTGTCGAGCAGAGTGATGGACATATGTCTTTGACGTAAGTAGCACCGATGAGTGACCCATAAAACGGCGAATTACTTCAATGTCCAACCCTTGGTCAAACAGAAGAGTTGCCGCAGTATGACGTGCATCGTGAAGACGTTTGATTGGTAGATCAGCATTTGCGAGCGCACGATGCCAATGACGATAGTCAGACTTACAATCAATCGGTTTTCCAGTCGAAGTCGTGAAGACTAGGTCATGATCTTCCCATTTATCACCCATGGCTAAGCGATCCGTATTCTGTTGAACCTTATGAGCCTTAAGCGCAGCCAAGGTTTCATCGTCGATCTCTAGAGTTCGACTGGAATCCTCACTCTTAAGCTTCACAAATTCATAGGCACCCTCGATCTTTTGAACTTGTTGCCAGATGAAGACAGTCTTTTTATTGAAGTCGACATCCTTCCATTGCAGACCAAGGGCCTCACCTTGGCGCATTGCATAAAGAACTGCCATGCGTACACGCGCTTGCATCTGTACTCCCGTGGTTTTAGTGAGAAGAGTTTGAACTTCTGCAAGTGAGAGTGGGTGGATCTGTGCGCTGTCTAAGGAAATTGTTCTAGATTTAGCGACTGGATTAGACGCCACTAGATCATCTTCCATGGCAGATTCAAATGCCGCCGACAGCACTGCACGTGCTTGCTGTTGTGAGCGAGCGCTTTGTCCTTTTTCGCGCATCTGAAGCATCAGCGCATTTACATGATTCTTTGTAAGTGCCTGCAACTTGATTGCTCCCAGCGCGGGAATGATGTGGATGTTAATGAGTGAGGCATAGCGGCGGTAGGTAGTTGCTGCAATAGATGTCTTATGTTTCTTGGTGATCCAATTAGTTAGGTATTCGCCAGTAGTTAACTTCGCAGCAGCTTGAACTAACGAGCCATCGTAAATTGGAAGAGCCTTAATCTTTTCTTTGGCCAGGCGACGAGACTCCTGCTCTGAGCGACCCATAGCTGTGACTGTGTGTCCCTTGTGTGAGATCACAGTCCGCCAGCCATTCTTGTGACGGTATGTATTTCCATCCCCATTACGGCGGCGTGACTTCTTACGATTAGTTTGTGTTGGTTCTGACATGTTCTTATCCATTTCGTTAAGTAACACACTGATTTAGTGCGTATTACGAAAGGGTCTCAATAATTACAAAAAACGCCGGGGGACTGTCGAAAAACGACAGACCACCAAGGTTTGTTTTACAACTCATACACTTTCCATACACCAGCTTGAACGTATGCTCTTGGGAATTACCCAAAACCTCATTCCTGAGGTACTTTTACGTTCGTTCTGATGGCTAAATCAACC
>QYPT01000033.1 GCA_007280125.1 Streptomycetaceae bacterium
GTAAACGATATTGAGGTTATTTCCGGTGACTTGCACGAGAGAGCTGGAAGCTCGCATTTCTCCTCCATTGGAGATCGGGACCCAAGAGGGCCGAAGCAAAGACTTGCCGAAGTGTACGCACAGGAGCGCCCTTACCCCCAAATCCTTGCCTGCCGTACCTATCTATTAGCGCTCTATCTGGGTCTTTTTTGGGCTCAAATCCGCGGAGTGAGAGATTCGGCTTCACCTTCTGCCCCACTGGCGGGTAGGGTCTGAGACTTATGAATCTCTTGGACGCTAAATCGATCATCGCCGATCTTGGGTTAGCCGGGGTCCTCGGAATCCTTTTCACGGAAACTGGCCTACTTATAGGTCTGGTCTTTCCTGGCGATTCCCTTCTATTCATCGCCGGAGTCGCTGCATCGGGAACCGCCGCTGCTCTCCTCGGTGGAGTTCACCTATCGGTGGTCGGACTCTTCCTCGGCGCGCCTATTGCAACCATTATTGGATCCCAATTGGGCTATTTCATTGGCCATAAATATGGACGACCACTTTTTAATCGTCCTGATAGTCGCTACTTCAATCAACAACGTGTGCAATCCACAGAAAAATGGCTGAAGAAGTACGGACCGGGCAAGGCAATCATTTTGGCCCGATACATCCCATTTGTTCGAACCCTTATCAACCCGCTCGCCGGAATCGCTCGAGTGCCCGCATCGAAGTTTTTTCTACACAACGTCGTCGGTGGAATCCTATGGAGCGATGGAGTTATCTTGCTTGGCTATGTACTAGGCGAGAAATTAAAAGGATCGGTGGATAAATATTTGCTGCCGATCGTAGGTGTAATTGTTATAGCCAGTCTCTTGCCGTTGGCCCTAGAAATTATTAAAGAAATCCGAACTAAGCGTCACCTGAGTTAATTTAAAGTCCCAGGTCTGCCAATGTGTAAGCGGTGCGATATTCAAGTCCTGCATCAAGAATCGCTTGCTTAGCACCGCGCTCAACAATTACCGCAACGCCGACGACAATTGCACCAGCTTCGCGAAGTGCTTCAACGGCTGTTAAAACCGATCCACCTGTAGTTGATGTGTCCTCTACTGCAATCACTCGACGACCTTTTACATCTGGGCCTTCTATGCGACGTTGCAATCCATGTTGCTTCTCTGCTTTACGTACAACAAATGAATCAATCTGTTGTCCTCGTTGAGCCGCGACATGCATCATTGCTGTTGCCACAGGATCGGCGCCAAGAGTTAAGCCTCCAACTGCTTCGTAATCCCAGTCTTTAACTAAATCAAGCATGACATCACCAATAAGCGGCGCTGCATGTGAATCGAGTGTTACACGACGAAGATCTACGTAATAGTCAGCTTCTTTGCCCGATGAGAGAATTACTTTGCCGTGGACAACTGCCTTGTTAATAATCTCCGCTTTAAGTTCTTCGCGTGTGCTCATTGGGCGAGCATACCTGGACTATTCGTCAGCTTTGTAAATAATCATAGGAGCAGATTTGCGCCGCGATAAACCTTTGGGTGGATTAGATTGGAGTAAGGCATCAACTTCTATGCGTAATCTGGCCATTTCTAGGGCCATATTGGCTACCGCTGATTCCAACTCAATGATGCGTTTAATGCCGGCGTGATTGATGCCTTGGCCGACGAGGCGCTGAACGTTGCGAAGAGTTGCAATGTCACGCAATGAATATCTGCGACCTCGTCCACTTGCTCGGCCTGGAGAAACTAAGCCAAGGCGATCGTATTGACGCAAAGTTTGTGGATGAAGACCAGAAAGCTCTGCAGCAATTGAAATCACATAAACCGCGGCCTCATCGTTATGTTCGGTGTTCCCGGATGTAATTTCCTGAGTCATCCTTTTGCCTTTGCATTAAATTCCGCGCGCACATCATCTTCGGCAATTTGCGCAGCAAACTCCTGGAGCGCTTTCGTTGCCTTTGCATCTAAGCGCTGAGGAACCTGTACTTCAACAGTCACCAGCAAGTCACCCGTGGAATTTGCTTTCTTGATCCCGCGACCTTTGACTCGAAGTGTTCGGCCATTAGGTGTTCCTGGTGATAGACGAACCGTTACTTCTTCATCACTCAATGTCGGCACTTTGATATCAGCACCCAGCGCAGCCTCTGCGAAACTAACGGGCAAAGTGATTGTGAGGTTATCGGCCTTGCGAGAGAAAATTGGATGTGGCTTCACATGAAGTTGAATGAAGAGATCCCCCGGGCCTGCTTCACCTGGTGCGCCCTTGCCTTTGAGGCGAATCTTTGCTCCATCGTTAACCCCTGCTGGAACACGAGCAGAAATGTTTTGCGCAGGTCCGCCATCAGTGGATAGGCGTAGCTCTAACGTTGTTCCATATATTGATTCGCGAAATGTAATTGTTGATTCGGTTTGGAGATCTTGACCTTTACGAGGACCACGGCGGCCGCCGAATAAGTTTGCGAAAATATCTTGCGATGAACCGCCGCCGAACATGTCGTTGAAGTCACCGTTGTAATTTTGTCCGCCACCTTGTTGAGGTGCACGAAATCCTCCACGTGCCATGTGCGCTCGAGCGTCATCATATTCAGCACGCTTCTTCTCATCAGACAAAATGTCATTTGCTTCTGAGACAGCCTTAAATTCTTCTTCTAGTTTCTTATCGCCCTTGTTTTTATCTGGATGCAGTTCTCGGGCTAAAGAGCGGTATTTCTTCTTTATTTCATCGCTTGTGGCGTTTTTTTGCACGCCAAGAATCTTGTAGAAATCTTTTTCGTACAGATCCTTGGCGGCCATAACTAATTATTCGGGATCAGTAACAGCGACTCGGGCAGGGCGCAAAATGCGCTCCATGTACTTGTACCCCGGTTGCAAGATTGCAGTTGCGGTTGGCTCTGAAACATCTGCAGATGTGTCGTGCATCAGTGCCTCGTGAATTTGGGGATCAAAGGGTGTACCTGCTTCGCCATAACTTTGTAGACCAATCTTTGTCGTTACATTAGCGAGTTGATCAGCTACAGCTTTGAAGCCGCCTGTTAACTCACCATGTTCGCGCGCGCGATCTAAGTCATCTAACACTGGTAAGAGTTCGTTAAGAACCGCACCAATCGCTAGTTCGTGAGCGAGAGCACGATCGCGATCGACACGTTTCTTGTAATTGGCAAACTCTGCTTGGAGTCGTTGTAGATCTGCAGTGAGCACGGTTACCGGATCGGTAACCGCCTCACTGTGCAGATCTTCAATAACTTCTGGGGCAGTGTCAGTGACGGTAGTGTCGGTTGCGTCGGTCATTTATGCCTCTTCAACAATCTCTGCATCTTCAACGCCATCTTCTCCTGCAGAACCTGCAGATGAATCATCTGGTTGAGCTGCATTAGCGGCATAGAGCGCTGCTCCTAGAGCCTGACTCAAAGTCGAAACCTTTTCGGTTGCGCTCTTGATCATCTCGAAGTTAGCACCACCGAGAGCAGTTTTGAGTTCGGCAAGTGCCTCTTCGGTTTCTGCTTTCTTTGTAGCGTTTTCGCCTTCGTTAAGTTTGTCGCCGTTTTCTGCAAGGAACTTCTCTGTTTGGTACATCAAAGAGTCACCGGTGTTGCGGATTTCTGCTTCTTCTTTACGCTGACGATCTTCTTCTGCGTGAGATTCGGCGTCTTCCATCATTCGGTTGATCTCGTCTTTAGAAAGCGCGGAGCCACCAGTGATGGTCATGCTCTGTACTTTTCCTGTACCAAGATCCTTGGCTGAAACGTGCACGATGCCGTCGGCATCAATGTCGAAGGTAACTTCGATCTGCGGAATTCCTCGTGGAGCAGGTGGAAGACCGGTGAGCTCGAACATGCCTAATTTCTTGTTGTAGGCAGCCATTTCACGCTCACCTTGGTAGGCCTGAATCTGAACAGCTGGCTGATTGTCATCTGCCGTTGTAAAGATTTCACTGCGCTTTGTAGGAATTGTTGTATTGCGGTCGATCAAACGTGTCATAACTCCACCCTTGGTTTCGATACCAAGTGAAAGTGGTGTGACATCAAGAAGAAGTACATCTTTTACTTCACCCTTAAGAACACCAGCTTGCAGAGATGCACCGACAGCAACAACCTCATCAGGGTTAACGCCCTTATTAGGTTCTTTTCCGCCAGTTAATGAACGAACAAGATCTACAACTGCTGGCATACGAGTTGATCCGCCAACAAGAACAACGCTGTGAATATTTCCAATAGGGATTCCAGCGTCTTTTAGAACTGACTGGAAAGGCTTCTTGCATCGCTCAAGTAGATCAGCGGTCAGGGATTGGAATTGTGCGCGTGTAATTGTTTCATCCAAGAACAATGGGTTCTTTTCTGAATCAACAGTGATGTATGGCAAGTTGATTGATGCTTGCTGTGAAGAGGAAAGTTCAATCTTTGCCTTTTCTGCAGCTTCGCGAATACGTTGCATCGCCATCTTGTCTTTTGTTAAATCGATTCCGTTCTTTGAACCAAATGTTTTGACGAGGAAATCAACAAGTGCTTGATCCCAGTCATCTCCACCAAGGTGGTTATCTCCATTGGTTGCCTTAACTTCAACAACGCCATCGCCGATTTCAAGAAGTGAAACGTCGAATGTTCCTCCACCTAAGTCGAATACAAGAATTGTTTGCTCTTTGTCGGCCTTATCAAGACCGTATGCGAGCGCTGCAGCTGTTGGTTCGTTAATAATGCGAAGCACATTGAGACCAGCAATTTCGCCGGCTTCTTTTGTTGCTTGACGTTGTGCATCACTGAAATATGCAGGCACGGTAATAACCGCATCTGTAACAGTTTCGCCAAGGTATGCCTCTGCATCACGCTTCAATTTCTGCAAAATACGCGCGCTAATTTCTTGTGGGGTGTACTTCTTGCCATCGATGTCGACGTTCCAAGAGGTACCCATGTGTCGCTTGACCGAGCGAATAGTGCGCTCGACGTTTGTGACGGATTGGCGCTTGGCCACCTCGCCAACAAGGACTTCGCCGTTTTTGGCAAAGGCCACGATCGAGGGGGTTGTGCGTGCACCTTCAGAGTTGGCGATAACCGTAGGCTCGCCACCTTCGAGGACTGACACGCAGCTATTGGTAGTTCCTAGGTCGATTCCAACTGCTCTAGCCATTTGTAATGCTCCTTTTCTGACCCTTTTCGGGTCACTGTCTATAGTTTTAACCTTGCGCCGCACTTTGTCAAAAGATTGAGTCGATGTGACTCAAGGTTGTTACCAAGGGAACAGGTCCTAAGGCAGGTTTATTCCCGCCTTCCTTGCGATTCCTCACTAACCTCTCCCTATGGCTTATTGGTTAAATATCGCGCTCCCCGTCCTCTCATATGGCATCACCATCGTGGCTCTCGTCCTCGTGACTCTCGCAGCCCGAAAGTTGATTGCCCTGTACAAGGCGGGCCAACCTGACCCAACACGAAGTGGCAACCGCCGATCTCGTTTAGCGCATATGTTCGGGGAAATTTTTGGCCACACCAAGATGCTCAACTTCACCGGCACCGGCGTTGCGCACTGGGTTGTCATGGTCGGCTTTGTAACTCTCTTTGGAACACTGATTACTGCATATGGCCAAGTGCTCAATCCATCTTTCTCTTTGCCCTTTATTGGACATTTCATCCCTTATGAGTACCTCACAGAACTTATTGCCGTTTTCACGGGGCTTGGAATTGTTACTTTGGTTGGCATTCGCCAATTCACACGCATCTTCCGCAAAGGTAAGGCTTCACGTTTCTATGAGTCAGGTTCATTAAAGGCTTACTACGTAGAAGCAACAATTTTGGCGATTGTTTTTTGCGTCATGGCTTTGCGCGGGCTTGAAGGTGCACTTTCACCAGATAGTTTGTGGAGTTGGCATTACACATTCTCGTGGAGAATTGTTGTTCTCTTTAAGCAACTATCACTCGGCACAATTACTCAATGGATTCAAATCGTTGCCGCGATAAAAATCGTTGTCTCGATGACATGGTTCATCGTTATTGCGCTTAACCTCAACATGGGTGTGGCTTGGCATCGCTTCCTTGCTTTCTTTAATGTTTATTACAAACGCCACAGTGACGGAACATCCTCACTCGGTGAGCTTCCAGAAATGTTGTCGCATGGAAAAGTAATTGATTTTGAAGATCCTGCCGACGATGAGGTCTTTGGGCTAGGCACTCGATCTGATATTTCTTGGAAGGGCCTGCTGGATATGACTAGCTGCACTGAGTGCGGCCGCTGTCAGTCACAATGTCCTGCCTGGCATACCGAAAAACCCTTATCTCCCAAGCTTCTCATCATGGCAATGCGCGATCACGCGATGTCCAAGGTTGTTGAGAATGAAGCGATAGTTGGCAAAAATGCGCCGATCTCACTTGATGTTCTCTGGTCGTGTACAACATGCGGTGCCTGCGTCAATGAATGTCCGGTTGATATCGAACACATTGACCACATTGTTAACATGCGCCGTTTTCAAGTTTTGGTTGAATCGGAATTTCCTTCCGAACTTGGCGGAACATTTCGTAATTTAGAAAATACTGGAAACCCTTGGGGCGCCAATCGAGCAGATCGCGATGGTTGGATTGCTGAATGCGACTTCCCGATTCGCAAAGTTGAAGGCGAACTCCCAGAAGATGTGGAATATCTCTTTTGGGTTGGTTGCGCCGGCGCTTACGAAGATCGTGCAAAGAAGACAACAAAAGCCGTTGCTGAATTGTTGTATATGTCTGGCGTAACTTTTGCCGTCCTTGGTAAGAAGGAGAATTGCACTGGGGACCCTGCACGTCGTGCCGGCAATGAATTCCTATATCAAATTCTTGCAAAAGAGAACATTGAAACTTTCCAAGAAGTTTTTGCATCGCGCACCGATAAAGGCACAAAAAAGATTGTTGTCACTTGCCCACATTGCTTCACAACTATTGGGCGCGATTACGCGCAAAGTGGCTACGAGCTTCAGGTAGTTCATCACACACAACTTCTCAATCAACTTGTGCGCGAAGGTAAACTCGTACCCATTAACAAGAGTGAAAAGTCATTGACCTATCACGACCCTTGTTACTTGGGTCGTCACAATAAAGTCTACGAACCACCTCGCGAACTTCTTGAAGCAACGGGCGTTAAAATTACAGAGATGCCTCGCAATCAGGAGCGATCCTTTTGTTGTGGAGCCGGTGGGGGGCGAATGTGGATGGAAGAAACCATCGGTACGCGCATCAACCTCAATCGCGTGGATGAGGCACTTGCCACTGGCGCAGAAGAGATTGCTGTGGCCTGTCCCTTCTGCCGAGTCATGGTCTCCGACGGAGTCAGTGCCCGTGAGTCCGAAGTAGAAGTTTTGGATGTCGCTCAGGCGCTTTTACGCTCAGTTAAGCCTCAAGAATAAATCCATAGCGGGTTTAGGGGCTATTCTCAGATAATCCTCAGTTTGCAGGTGTTATCTGCATACAAGAGGTGATAATTATGACGACTCTCAGAGAGCGTGAGGCAGTGACCGATAGCAAGAGCGTAACGACCCACAGAATCTTGGTGGTTGATGATGAATCCAGCATCAGCGACCTGATTTCAACAAGTCTGCGATTTGTTGGATTTGATGTGAGGACCGCAGCTAATGGTGCGCAGGCGTTGCAAGTAGCAGAGGAGTTTCATCCTCATGCCATAGTTCTTGATGTCATGTTGCCAGATTTAGATGGCTTTGAAGTCTGCCGACAACTACGCACTGAAGGTCACAACGTTGGAGTTCTTTTCCTCACCGCTAAAGATGGCATGGAAGACAAAGTTGCTGGCTTAACAATCGGCGGCGATGACTACATGACTAAGCCTTTTAGTCTGGAAGAGCTAGTCGCACGTCTTCGCTCACTTTTACGCAGGACTGGTGCCATTGAAATGTTGCCTGATGATGAGAAAATTCGTTTTGCAGATCTCGAACTTGACGAAGCAACTCATGAAGTTTATCGCGCAGGTCAACTCATTGAACTTTCGCCAACAGAATTTCTGTTGATTCGTTATCTTTTGATAAATGCAGATCGTGTTGTCTCTAAGGCTCAGATACTTGATCATGTATGGCAATATGATTTCAGAGGCGATGCGGGAATTGTGGAAACGTATATCTCTTACCTGCGTAAGAAGATTGACATATTTGATCCGCCACTGATTCATACAGTTCGAGGCGTAGGCTACCGACTACGGATGCCGCCTAAGAAGTAGTGCTTTGCGCTAACCTTATGTAACTATGCCATCCCCACTTCGGAGTGTTTCTAATCCACTAAGCATGTGGAGTTTGCGAAATCGATTAGTCGTTGGCGTTGTCGTCCTTGCTGGTTTGGGTTTTGCTGCATCTGACATTGCAGCCGGAAGCGCGCTACGTTCGTTCTTGGTAACGCAAATGGATACATCTCTCACAAGTGTCGCTGGCGGAACCGCACTTCGCCTAGACCGTGCCGGCATCGCGCAAGATGAAGACCAAATGATGAATAGTTCTGGCGATGAAAGTGAAAATTCATCTGCGCTCAATAAGAGTGCAGCTCCGATGATGAGTGCGCCCACACCTGGCCCATTGCGACAGGTGCCTACATCAATGTCGGTAACACTTTTGGGAATGGACGGATCAATCCTTGGAGTAATCGGCGGCGATTTAAATCCCCAAGAAATCGGACAATATATCTCTGGCTTAACCCCCGCTGAGCTTCTCGCACATACATGCCTTCCTAACACAATAAGTGCACCCGGATCTGAGTTTCGGTTCTTTGCTTGAGTGCTCCCTTCGGAA
>QYPT01000054.1 GCA_007280125.1 Streptomycetaceae bacterium
CTGCAAACTTAAGTGAATCCTTACTCAAGATAAAGAGAACAAGTGATGCGATAGCCACAACGGGTGTTGCCCCAAGATGAAACCAGCCGCGCAATTTTGGTGGCGCGAGTGGCGTCTCATCTTTGGCGACCTTCATAAGCAGGATTCTATCCTTCTTTGACTCAGTAATTAAGTAGAGGGGCTGAGTTTCGCCTTAGCAGCAGGCCATTCTTCGGCAAGTATGGAGTAACAGACAGAATTTCGAAGTGTGCCATTTGGGCGTATGCGATGGTGGCGCAATGTTCCCTCAAAAGTTGTGCCAAGTCGAAGAATTGCTGCCCGGGATCGTTCGTTAAGTTCATCCGTTCTTAATGAGACTCGAATCATTTTTCGGACTTCAAATGCTTCGGTCAACAATAATAATTTTGCTTCAGTATTGACGGCACTTCTCCAGAATTTACTGGCATAGAAAGTGGAACCTATTTCTACGTTCTTGTGGACGTTATCAATGTCCATATAGGAGGTCGTACCAATTGCATCGCCAGTGGCCAAATCAATGACTGCGAAAGGTTCTCGCCATCCAGTATCGCGTTGGGCAATGTAGGCACTAATTAGTTCCTTCATCTGTCCAATATCAGTGGTCATCGCATGAGGCAACCAACGCCACACTTCTGGATCATTTCCTAAGTATTTGAATAAGGATGCAGCGTGCTCGAGAGATAAAGGCTCTAGGCGTATAACTTTTCCTGTCATAGTTGTATTCATAGTGAGCGAAGTCTCTCAAAGAAAAGCAATTACAGTGAGGTTTCTTTTACTTTCTTTCACAACAGGACTACTGTAAAAGCATGACAACGGAGTCACCAATTAAGACTGCCTTAGCTCAATTGCGCCGAGCAGTAGATCAACTAGAACTTTCAGAAAATGACTGGAATACCCTTTCAACCCCACGGCGAATTTTAGAAGTAGCCGTACCTCTGCGTCGAGATGACGGAAAAGTTGAAATGTATAAGGGGTACAGAGTCCAGTACTCAACCACTCGCGGTCCATCAAAAGGTGGAGTTCGCTTTCATCAAGACATAGACCTGGATGAAACTGTTGCATTAGCTATGTTGATGACATGGAAATGCGCACTTACACATCTTCCATATGGCGGGGCTAAAGGTGGCGTTGCTGTAAACGCTCATACGCTTTCACTTGCAGAAAACGAGCGACTAACTCGTCGTTACACCTCAGAGATTTTGCCCATCATTGGACCAGAGCGCGATATTCCTGCACCTGATGTCGGAACTGATGAGCGCAACATGGCATGGATGATGGATACATATTCTGTTAACGCGGGATTTTCTGTTCCAGGTGTTGTGACCGGTAAGCCAATTGTTCTTGGTGGTTCGCTAGGACGCACCACTGCAACTGGTGATGGCGTTGCACTTTCCACGATTGAAGCGTTGAAGGCAAAGGGAATCAATCCTCAAGGCGCTACTGTGGCAATTCAAGGTTTTGGAAAAGTAGGTTATTGGACCGCAATTGCACTCGAAGGTATGGGGCTGAAGATTGTCGCTGTAAGCGATGTTCAAGGCGGAGTAACTGGATTTAAGAATGTCTCGGAACTCTTTGAATATTCCAAAGTCTCCGGAACAGTTGTCGGTGCTCCAGGTACAGAGTCGATGACCAACGAAGAGATATTGCATGTAGATGTTGATGTCTTAATCCCAGCTGCGCTTGCAGACTCGATTACAGCTGTAACTGCGCCTGGGATCAAAGCCAAGATTGTGGTTGAAGGTGCTAATGCTCCAACAACGCCATCTGGTGATGCCATCCTTGCCAGTAACGGCATCTTGGTAGTTCCTGACATCTTGGCTAACTCTGGCGGCGTGATTGTTTCCTATTTCGAATGGGTCCAGGATAAACAGAACTATTTCTGGAGCGCAGATGAAGTTAAGGACAACCTCAACAGCATCCTCATGAAGGCAATTGTTGAAGTTTCCACAACTGCGGCCAGCAAGAACATAACATGGCGTGAAGCTGCCTTAATGCTCGGCGTGAGTCGTGTTGCTGAGGCCCATCGTTTACGCGGACTCTATCCATAAAGTCAATTAGCGGGAATTATGGATTTTCCGCGGAAGATTTTGTGAGTCACCTCCAACATAGACTGCGCCTATGAAAACTGTTGGCAAAAAAGAGCTAATTGCCGTGTTGCTGATTGCTGCCAGCTCTCGCCCTCTCATAACTAGTTTTTCACCACAAATCACTGCGATACGAAACCAATTTGGATTCTCTGTAGGGCAATTTGGATTCCTCACCACAATCATTTTGATCTGCTTTGCATTCGCTGCACCGATTCCATATTTTGGTTTCAGTAGGAGAATAAGCGCGAATAACTTTGTATTGATAGCACTTGCCATGCTTTCCGTTTCCGCAATCATCAGAGTTATGGGTGGCTCCTTAGCTCTCATACTCGGAACTTTCGGTATTGGAATTGCAACTGCGATTTTGAACGTCATGACTCCACCAATTATCCGCAGAGACTTTCCAACAAAAATCACCACTGTTTTACCGCTCTTCACTTCTGTCTTGGCAATCGTTTCCTCTTGTGCCGCAGGACTTTCGGTTGCGCTCTCTACGCAATTCTCAAATGATTGGCGATGGGGCGTTACTGCTTGGGTAGTTTTCCCAATTGCCGCTTTAGCGCTTTGGTTTTCACTTCACCTCGGAAAGCAAAAATCTGCCGCAGTTGTTGAGCCCACACCGTGGAAAGAATTATTAAAAAATAGGAAAAGTTGGACTGTAACTATTTATTTTGGAATTCAGTCGTGCACTTTCTATTCGACAATTGCATGGTTGCCGCAAATATTGATGGATAGAGGGTTTTCCCCTGCAAGAGCTGGCGCTCTACTTGGGATCACAACTTTCTCTGGTTTTATATTTACTCTTGTGCTTCCGTTAACTATTGGTCGTACAAGTAATCAAAAAGTTGCAGTAATAGCGACTTCGCTACCGGCGATACTCGGCTTCTTGGGTGTCAACTACGCCTCGGCAAGTTTGCTGATTCCATCATTAATTCTTATGGGAGTGGGCCATGCTTCACTTCCCGTTGCACTCGTTTTGATTGCGATGCAGGCTCCGCGCCCTGCGTTAACTGGACCCCTTTCGGCGATGTCTCAGGGAATTGGATATGCGATGGCGGCTTGCGTGCCAGTGGGCATTGGCTTTATTTATGCAGCAGCCGGTACGTGGACAATTGCGCTAAATCTCCTTGTGGTTCTTACTCTGCTTCAATGCTTAGTGGGTCTCAAAGCTGCTCGATAGGCTGCTCGATACCACGCTCATATAGGCCTGCTGAGGGTGAGCGCTCTGGGTGATATCTCAAATCTCTCACCCCAAAACTTCCCTTTGAGGGTTAGGCATCTCTAGACTCGCCTCCAGTTATAGACACTAAGGGCGATTAAAGGAGGCAAAAATGGGGGAACACCTACCTGGGATCTCATTAGCTCGGATTGCCCCACCCCATGTCAATGAGAATTTTATTGTTCGATCACATTTACTCCAAGAGCTTAATAATCCGGCTCCACAAATTACCTATGTAATTGCACCATCTGGTTATGGCAAAAGTTCTCTCGCCGCTCAATGGGCAGCCCAGCATCCAGAAACTACAGCTTGGTATTCGGCCTCCGCCAATGACAGTGTTTTGGATTCAGTGTTCAATATTATTGAATCATTTAGAAACATAATTCCAAACTACATGTCACAACTTACAGATGAGAATCTCAGCAATTGGACTCCTCAAGAAATAGTCCGACTCGGATGCAATGAGTTGTCCAAGATTGATTCAACGTACAACTTAATCCTAGATGAGGCGCATGTCCTCACACCTGAACACAACTCTATTCTCACTGCCCTTTACGAAAATGCGCCAAAAAATATGCGCATCCTTGCATTGCGACCAACTCCGCCAACGACTGCACCATCTCCTTCTGGGCCTACTGAGTTTTTGACCTTGTGGGGACCAAATGACCTCAGATTTACTGAAAGCGAAATCGATGCCTTTATATCTGGCAAAGGCCTTGATAAAGAGAATCTAGAAATTAAAAGGAAGCTTGCTGAAATCAACGGTTGGCCATTAGGTGTTTACATTGTTTCAACGTCAGGAAAGTTCGGAATTATCGATGGTTCAGGGTTTCCACAAGGATCAATATTAACTTCGCACCATTTACTTATCGATCATGCAGTTGCCTACTTATCTGAAAGCTATCGCACGATTCTTTCTGAATTTTGCCTGCTTCCTAAAATAGATGAGGAAATAATCAAGGAAATTTCTGATTTTCCCATGGTTATTAATGTACTCATTCGCATGGTCGAGCAGGGCCAGTATGTCTCTTACTTAGGCGCGAACTCGAAATTTTTTGTAATCAATCCGCTGATTCGCGAAGCTCTTATTGAAAGGTTGAAATTAAACCCCGAGGAATATCAAGATTTAGCTCGACGATCTGCCTTGGCGCTTTTAAAGAAAGGCAACGACCTTGACGCATTAGCGCTATTGGAAATTGCAGAAGAAAGTGAATTGCTCAGACTCACTGTTGCTGGAAACATTAATCGAATGATCTTTACGGCTAAATCCGACTATTTGAGAAAATGGAAACACGTCGGAGCCAAAGTTAATGTCATTGGACCCATTGCCATTCATCAACTCGATGCATACTCAGATCTGATTTCGGGAGATTTAAGCGCAACCCGCATAGCTGCTGATCGGTTGAATCGTCATGCGGAGTCTCTGGAGTCATCTAAATATGTAACCGACGATATGGCGCTATTTAAAGCAAGATTGCTATTTGCCTCGGGCGAGCTCCGCAAGTGTGCAGATTTCTCTTCAGAGTTTCTTAGCGAAAGAGTGAGCACTGATCCAAATTTCTCCATAAAAGTATCATTTATCTTGAGGTTAGGAGGAGGCGCTGCGTATTTGCTTGGAGATGACCTAAAACTTCTCGCGATGGCGCATGTAGAAAATACTCTTCTCAGCGGCAGAGAAAAACTCACTCCGTATCTTCAATTGCGACCTGTTGGTTTGTTGGCAGAATTAGCTAGAGGAAATTGCAAGATCGCAGGCTATAAGACTCTCCTCGAAATGGATCTTATGCCCGAACTAGAGGGCATATGTGGACCATATGAAGCAGCTTACGTATTGGCAGAGGTGCTGCGTGAACAGGGGAAAACCAGCGAGGCAATTTCTGTATTACAAGAACCAATTAATGCTGCTATTGCTTTTCAAGTGTGGCCATGGGTTGGAGCACTTTTGGCCAAACGCGCATACATCAAACACCAAATGCAAAACACGCCTGACGGGCTTTCTGATTTGCGCACGGCACGGACGCTTTTGCTAGAAGCAAATGTTGGGGCGGACGCATTTCAGATTATTGATCGACACGAAATCATGATCCGCATGAGCATGAATGATGTGACGCGCGTGAATGAATTACTAGCACGTGTCGAAGTTACTCCATCATCTACAACCGCATTTGCACGAATAATCCAGAGTAAAGGTGCCGAGGCAGAAAAACAGTTTGCACTTGCAGCCTCACTAAATATGCCAACGGTCAGATCTCAAATTTTGGCAGAAGTTGCGCTTGGCGAATCTAGCCTTCAAAATCCACCTGTTGCTTTAGGGCATTTACGTAAAGCTCTTGCGCTAGGTATGGAGAATGGCTACCGTGAAATCTTCCTTTCGCGCAGCCCTCAGTTCCTCAACCTTCTATTATCGCTGGCAACTGAAACCCATACGATTTATATTGAGGACTTAGCTGCTGACGCACGAGTAAGAATCAAGCGATCGTTAGAGAATTCAGGGCAGATAGAGACTCCACTGACCAAGCGAGAACTCGAGATTTTGCGCAACCTTGCAACTGGCCTAACTATCTTTGAAATTTCAAAGAATCTCCATATTTCTCACAACACCATGAAAACTCATTTGAAGAGCGTTTACAGAAAACTACAAGTTGATGGCAGAGATACCGCAGTAACAAAAGGCAAAGAACTCATCCTTATCTAAAAGAATAGTTAAACGTTTTCCTCAAAGCGCCTTAGATTACGCACTTCTGGCACAAAAAGTGTTAGCGCAATAGCTATTGCAACAAGCCCCGCTCCGAAATAAAGTGTTTTATCAACGCCGATCCATAGCGAGAGCGGACCGGCTATTGCGAGCCCAATTGGGCGAAAGAGCATTGAACCCATTCCGTCATAAGCAGAGACTCGTGACAAAGATTCCCTAGGAACACGCTGTTGAAGTGCTGTGTTCCAGATGGAACCCCAAAGGTCTACGGATATTCCGCACAAGAAAGCTGCACCGGCGATTATCCAAATCGAGGGCGAAAATGCCATAGGTGAGACGTAGAAAATCAGCGGAGAAGTTGCCAACATGAGAAAGAGCATTGGTCTTTTTGGATGAACCTTTAAAGCGACCAAAGACCCGACAATGAATCCAATTGATTCGCATGTTAAAACTATTGACCACGAGCTTGCACCATGGAATTTCTTCAACGAGATCATTGGCCCCAGAACGCTTTCTGCTCCAGCCCAGACCATGACAATGAATGAGAAAGCCGCGACAATTGCAACGATCCAGTGAAAGGAAATAAAGACTTTCCAACCAGCTTTAATGTCGTGAAGCATTGTGTTTTCGACCGACTCCATGGCAGGTGTCATATGGCGAAAAGAAAAGACAAGAACTCCTGCGACGATAAAACTGAACGCATCAATCAAAAGTGCGAATGCGCTTCCGAAATTGGTAACCAAGATGCCACCAGTTGCAGCGCCAAGGACCATCGCAACATTTGAGAAGAGTTGATTAAATGCATTTCCGCGTTGCAACGATTCATCTGGAAGAAGCGCGGGGAGAATCCCAGAAAATGCTGGCCACCATATTCCCCATGTAATCCCAAAGAGGGCGTTGATTACCATGAGCACAGGAATCGGCGCATTCCCAGTAAAGAACAAAATAGCCTGCACGGTAAAAAGTGATCCCGCGACTATGTCAGAAGCGCCAACCAATCGCGCGCGTCCGTATCTATCGGCGATTACGCCACCGAACGGAAACATCAAGAGCAAAGTCACTGAGCTTGAACCAAGCACCAATCCAAGCTGTGTTGCATTGCCGTCTGGGAGTTTTAAGATTCCAAAGGCCAAGGCAATCGGCGCTAATCCGTTACCGAAGTTGGAGATAAAGCGAGAGGCATAGAGCCTCTTCATATACCTCTGATTAAGAACTTCAGTCAGCTTCACAATTCACGCCTTCGCTTATTAGTGCAGTGCGTGAAATTCTATGTTACTTAGTAGATTCCATGAGCCAATCGGTGCTAGTAACAAGCGTAAACGGATTCATTTACGCCCAGATATTGTCCCCACGCAATGCAGCATCGGATCCGCCATCAATGTAAATCGTTTGTCCGGTTGTATGGGTGTTTTCTTCAGAAGCCAACCAGACCAACAGATAAGCAACTTGGCGAGCCTTTAAGTAATAATTCAGCGGCATCGGAACCATTTTATCGATAGCGGCACGCGCTTCAGCAGTTGCAATCATGTCGGCAACCATAGGTGTTTCAACAATTCCTGGACCCACGGCATTAAGGGGAATGCCTGCACCGGCCCATTCTTGCTTGATACATTCACGACGAATCCATCTACCTATGGCACGTTTTGTAGATCCATAAATCAAACTCGCCTCTGAGTCTCCTTTATCAACCAAACCTTGAGCTATAGCTACTGCTCCAACTTCGTTATTTGCAAGTAAGGCTTCCACAAGTTCAGGCGAATTGGGCATGAGGGAAGCCATCGAACTCGTAATAGATACACGTGGTGCGGAACTTTTGGAAAGTGTTGGGAGTAATGCATTAAGAAATTCAGTTACTCCGAAAAAGTTAACAGAAACTGTCTTAGCGATTGGGTGAGCTAATCCAGCACAGGCAATAATCCCGTCAATTTCTCCTGCGCTCAAATCGATAACCTGGCGTGCTGCCTCTTTGCGTCCCAGTGATGTACTTAGATCAGCATTGACATCTGCATTGTGAATATCCACACCGATAACTTTCGCGCCTCGTTCTTTAAGAAGTTCGACTGTTGCAGCGCCAATTCCAGAGGCTGATCCTGTGACTACATAGTTTCTTGTCATTGCGAAGACCTTTCATAGGTACACATCCCGTGTACGTAATCAGTCTCCTCCCATCACCTTCGTTTTAGAAGTGAGGTCACGAGAGATTCCCACCACAACTTTGCTAGTTATAAACGAGAGGAAACCCGCGCTGCCTATCTATCGGAAAGTCATCGATTATGAGAACCTATGACTTGATGAGGTAGCACTACTATCAGAAAAGACAATTGCCCCAAATCGATAACGCACATGAGGAGTGGAAATGATTAATGCGATGAATGCCCCAGTTAATGCACTTATCGGTGGCAAGTGGGTACCAGGGTCAGGGGGAACTTTTGAGGTGAAGTCCCCACACTCTCGCGAAGTCATTGCACATGTCTCTCGATCCACGCCCTCCGATGTCGACCTCGCAGTAGCGGCAGCAAGAGCTGCACAACCTGCATGGGCGGCTCTTCCTGTTATCGAGCGCGCGAAAATTCTCCGCCGCATCCATCAATTATTTCTAGAACGTGCAGAGCCAATTGCCCTGATGCTCTGCCACGAAATCGGTAAGACGATTACTGATTCTCGCGAAGAAGTCTATGAGTACGCCGTACCTTCTTATTCGAAGGCAGCGGAGGAAATTCTGCGCCATCGCGGCTTATCTTTCCCTTCAAGCCAGGAACAAACAACAAACAAGCGTTTAGTACTTGGACATCGCCCCCTCGGAGTTGTTGGTGTAATTACGCCGTACAACTTCCCGACTGATATTTCATCGATTGCTTTGGCGCACATCATCGGCGCAGGAAATACAACAGTATGGAAACCCTCTGAGTTCTCTCCACTGAGTTGCGCGATGGTTGCTCAGATTTTCGAAGACGCGGGATTGCCAGCAGGTGTTGTCAATGTTGTTCAAGGTTTCGGCGATATCGGAGCTGCAATTGTTGAACACAAAGGAGTCGATGGCATTTTCTTCACTGGTTCAACTAAAACAGGTGAAACTATTGCTAAGGCATGCGCACTTAAGCCGCACCTACTTGAACTCGGCGGAGATGGACCTTTCATCATCCTCGAAGATGCAGATATTGACGCCGCAGTTGATGGCGCAATTAACGGCTGCTTCTACTACTCCGGTCAGGTGTGTACATCAGCCGAACGACTATTAGTGCATGAAGATGTCTACGATGAATTCGTCGCAAAGTTCACCGCAGCCGCAGGCAAGCTCGTAATTGGCGATCCATCCCTAGAGACCACAACCATGGGTCCACTATGTAACGAAGGCACATTGGCAAGAGTCAAAGCCCACGTAGAAGATGCACGCAAGAAAGGTGCACAGATTATTCAATTCGGCCCAGAAAAAGATCTCTATTTCCCAGCAACAATTCTTACTGGAGTCACAGAAGATATGCAGATTATGCAGGAGGAAACATTTGGACCTGTTGCACCAATTATGAAGATCAAATCTGCAGAACATGCAATTGAGATTGCAAACAAGAGCGAGCTTGGACTTATTGCATCACTTTGGACACGCGACCTCTCAGACGCTTGGCGCGTTGCTGAAGCCTTGCCACATGGATCTGTAAACGTTAACGAGACCAGTAATTATTGGGATCAACTTGCACCATTTGGTGGCGCTGGCAAGAGTGGTGTTGGACGAGAATTATCACAATGGTTCCTTGAATCATTCACTGAGCGAAAACTCATTGTCTTTGACTTGGGCAACAGCGAAGTTAAATACAACCGTCGCGCAGAAGGTGGATGGTAAGGGTGCGAGAGAAAGGAGCTTCTGGCTTGGCAATTGGTGTTTGCGTGATGCGACTCGCGTCAAGAGAGTGATGCTCTTGCAACGGAACTAAGACAATGATTATTTACGGCTCAAGAATTAGTTTTCCAGTTGTTGTTCGAGCTTCCAAATCTTGATGAGCCTGCGAGGCGCTCTCAAGTGCATATCGTCCACCAATTTGCACATTCATATGGCCACTCAAGTGAGCGCTGAATACCTTATTGGCACGCCAAAGTAGTTCATCTCGATTCGAAATGAAATGTTTCAATGTTGGGCGCGTGAGAAATATTGATTTAGCGGTTAGTTTGGCCAAATTTATTGGCGGGACGGGTCCGCTTGAGTATCCATAGATTACGAGTGATCCACGTGTGCGAACCGAGAGCAGGCTTTCCTCGAATGTAGTTTTGCCAATGCCGTCATAAACAACGTGTGCGCCGACACCGTTACTGAATTCCATGACACGTTCATGAAACCCTGTGTATCCAATCGCTAAGTCAGCACCATTTTCCAAGCAGAGATTTCGTTTTGCATCTGTCGATGCGGTTGCGATTACAACTCCACCGAGCGATTTAATATATTGGGTAAGCAAGAGTCCAACTCCACCAGCCCCAGCGTGTACGAGAGCTAAGTTTCCTGGCTTGATGTTGTAGGAATCAACAGCTAGATAGTGCGCAGTCATTCCTTGAAGAAGAAGCGCTGTCGCTTGCGCATCATCGATTCCTTCTGGGATTGGAATTAGTTCTTGGCTTGGAAGTGTTGCAACCTCGGCATATCCGCCGGTAGAGGCAACCCAACCGACTCGCATTCCAACCGACAAACCTGATGGTGCAGAGTTATTTATTTCGCGAATAATTCCCACACCTTCAACTCCAGGAGTGAATGGCAACGGACGTGGGTATAAACCGCTGCGATGGTAGGTGTCGATGAAGTTGACGCCTGCTACCAGGACATCGACGAGGGATTCATTCTCGCCCATAACTGGAATTGGGCGATCAACGTATTTCAATTTCTCTGGTCCACCGGTTTCGCTGACCTCAATGGTTTTCATGTTAGTAATCCTAAGGATTAACGGGGGCGCAACCACGATGCGATCTTTGAATAATCTAACGAATTGATAGCTCTCAATGAGAAAGAGCATTTAAGTGATTTACCGAGCATGTGTGCGGGAGAAGGGACTTGAACCCTCACGTCCGAAGACACAGGTTCCTAAGACCTGCGTGTCTGCCATTTCACCACTCCCGC
>QYPT01000041.1 GCA_007280125.1 Streptomycetaceae bacterium
ATATATCCCCCAGTACCACTGCCCTCATCCCACATCGATACACCCTGGAAGATGGAGGTAACAAAGGCCAGAAGTAAGGGCGAGATAGCAAAGATCAGACCCACTCGTATAAAGGGAATGCGCTTCATGGGGAGAGTTTAAGTGATTTGGGGGAAGTGGGTGAAGGCACGCTGTGTCTGTTAACTCTTAATCACTTAATCCCATGTCTCAGTAGATTGATCAGCTCTTTGCCCCTGATGGCACACTAATCTCCATCCCTGTTAAAGCTGCCAAGAAGATTGCAGTGCTTAAAGAGATTGCAAAGAAACTATCTCCTGATACTCGATACCCTGAAAAAGAGTTGAATGCAGTAATAGCCCGCTGTTGCACACTCGGCTAATGCAACGGCCTTGCCTGCAACGGCCGACATGATTGAGTACGGGATCTTGGAGAGGGATGGGAGAAGTGTTTATTGGGTGAAATAAACTGATCCAAAGATGTCATCAAAGAAATTGTTGAAGTCTTTCTCTCCAAGGGCATTTACTTGGATCGAACCAGCACGAAGGTCAAGCTCTATCATTAGAGCGCGGAAGTTGCTTCGATCAAAGCTGAGAACTCCATCGACACGACCCTTGCTATGAAGCACTGAAATAATTTTGCTTGCCACACGATTAGATGCGGTCGTGCGCGGTCTTCCAAGGAAACTGTTCAGGAGATCACTATTTGAGTAGAGGACATCAAGGGAATCCTTGAGTGAGATACCTTCTAGTCCAGCAGCAAAAGATGAGACATACCAAAGTCGAGAAACGGAATGGTCCCTCCATTTAGTCCTGCTCGTTGGTGCAAACCAATGATTGAGAATCTGCTTGTTATCGACTTCATCCCCTCCCCAGCGCAAAACTGAATACTCGAGCGCTTCGCGAAAGGCCAAGGTCACCCAAAAGCGTTCGTCTGTCGCGTTAGCCCGAGTTAGGTTTGGGATCAAAGTCTGGATCAGCTCTGAATTCTCTCTATCTTTGTTTCCAGTCCAAGAGTCATTCATCGGAGACAAAAGCTTGAGATTCTTTGGTAATTCAAGATCCGAATTAATCATGCTGAGTGAGTAGCGAGAAACAAGTTCTTCAAGTGGCTCCAAAACAAATTTGTCATCGGTTCGAACAATATTACGAAGTTGCTCCAGGCTCTGCGTTGATAACACTCTCATTTAAACCTCACTCGCCAGCAGTTTGTGTACACCTAGCTCTCGTAATAATTTCAGCGCAGCTTGATTCTGAGATGAGAAGTTTGTGAGCTCTTCGAGCTTAATACCAATGTTTTCACATCTTGCAATCAAAGCTTGGGCCCAGCTGAATCCTTCAGCTTCTTCAGTTTTATAGATTAAACTTAGGGCTTCAACGAAAGTGTCCTTGTAGATTGACAATGCTAGGTATGGTTTTACGGCAATATCCGATCGCATTATGTCCCACAGAGCATGAAAAGATTTACCCATCAAAATGGTGATGAAATCTGAATCTAGGTTGAGTTCGTATACATCTGGATCGAGATCAGTAGAAAGTTGTACTCGAATGAGACTCTCAAGCTTTATTCGCTTAAATGAGAGAGGCAACAAAATTTTCTCACTGATTGCCAGAATGGACCCCGGCAAAATATAGAAGTTCGCATCACCATACTCTTTATTGATTCCGGCAGGGCTATAACTCTTTATAGTCTGCGTCGCAATAACCGCTGCCTGAACTTCCAAGACTCCAAGTAGTTGGCCTGCTTTAAACTCGATTGTGCCTTCTTCATCAACGAGTGGCGAAAGAATTCTGGTGATTGTCTCTTTTGAATATAGGTCGAGGAAGACCTGCGCTGAGCCATCAGCAAGTTGGGCACTTATACCAGATGACGCGAGATCTACTTTGTAATCTATGCAGAGATTTTCATCATTCTTATTTTGATTAAGTCGTGCTTTCAAGTCCACCGAAAAAGCAGACCCATCAACAAAATCCCGCGTAGACTCGCGTAAAACTGGATGGAAGAAAGTTTTTGATAAGTTAGACATTATTGGCCACCAATTGAAGCGCATATCTTTCTGCGCCAGACTCCAACTCGACTTCGATACTCACGCGACTTCCCTTTTTACTACAATTAAAGACACGCTTGGACTTCCAAACTGGATCCCTGGTTGTCCTATATTTGAGAAGTTCAGACTCCAACTCTCCTACTTTTCCAATCGACAAGGTAAATGGACCTGCATGATCTAGATTGAAGTAAATCTTTGATGTTTTACCTCCGGTGTGGACAATCCGAGTATCACCGAGTGAAAGCTCGAACTTCTTGCCACTTGAACCCAATGTTCCAGCAAAATCTACAGCTGGCGTGCCACCACGCACTTCAGTCTCTCCGTTACCTGGTGTTGGCTGTGGCACTTGATCGTCTGCTCCACCCTGGCCAGAATCAGAACCAGCATTAGATGGGCGGAGAGGTTTCGCTTTTCTTATTGGATCAAGTGTCAGCCTGTTTGAAATTTCTGCTTTGCCATCATCAATTGATGTTGCTTCGACACCAGAGAAGAATTCGTTTAAGTCATCAATGAACTCCTCCTCGCTGGCATCCATGGCAGCGTGTTCCAAGATTAGTTGACGCACCTCTTTAATAAATGCCCTATAAGAACTTTCAGCTTCTTGACGCTCATCTAAATCCGGTATGCGGTCGAACTCGAATTTTGTATGAGATGGGTCTTCAATAGATCGAAGAATGCGTGATCCAGATTCACCCTCAACGCATAAGAACAGGTCGAAAGGTTTTGTCCCAGGAAACTTCAAGAGCCCTTGAGGCACCTCAGTAATGAGCATTCCATTCTGGCGGGCAATACCAACGCCACGCCATGAAACATCTTCGCCAGTTCTCATGTACCAGCTGACACGACCGAAAGGTTTAGATTTCAAAACACCAGTTTTCTGTGTGGTACAGAATTCAATGGTCTTAGCGCACTCAAGAGCAGCCATCTTGTCTTCATAACCCTCAGGCATTACCGTAAATAAATCCTTGATCAGTTTTTCAAATTGAGATAGTAAATTCGTCGAATTGAGAGATTCTTTACCGTTGAAGTCGACTTCTAGATTCTTGTTCTTAATTGCTAGGTAGAAGTTATGAATAATTGAAATTTGCATTTCCTGCCAGAAATTTTCTACTGCAGAACCAAGATCTGGGAACGGTACAACTATAGATGTACCAGTTCCCTTTCCTGCGGCATCCCTTAAGCTCTTTATCCAAGTCGGAATATTTGAATCGAAAATAGGGTCACATTTATCGGAGGTACTGAAATATCCCGTACCTTGAGTCATCGTTGCGTTCTTCAATCGTATTGACTGCAAAATACTTTTTCCCTGAAACCTTGATTCTGATTTACCCTCTTTTGAAATTTGCGAATAGTAGAAAACCGTTCTCAAAGAACTTGCCGCAAAAGGAGCCTTTGAACCATGGCCGAACGACCCAAGTGCGCCATCGGTGGATTTTTGACTTAGTCCAGAGCCTTTAATTAACGCGTACCACTTATCACCTTTAAATTTTGGATCGGTATCGTCGTAATCTCCCTCGAGTCCACAGGTATTGAAATCACTAATGGTGAATACAGGGATTGTCTTTGCACTGTTAATCGTGTGTACCGCGTGTTCAAAGAACTTAACTGAAGTATGCGTATCTGATTGTTGTGACCGGGCTGTATCACCAGCGCTTTGAAGAAATGGCACTAGCTCATTAATGCCGACTGCCTTAATTTTTTCAATATCGCTAAGGTTAAAACTCACCCGAACTGGCTTGTCTTTATCAAGACGAGCATCCATTGAATTTTGGATAGTTTCCCGCACAACACTAAATAATTTGGTTCCATTAAAAGTGTCGATTGATGCGTTATTGAATCCATCAACCTCGCCACCGTTATTTGATGGGAATATCCACTCCATTAGACTACTCCCATTTCTTCAAGGAAATCTTCATACGCGCCGATAACTTCGAACTGGATCTCGTAACCTTTACGTTCTGGTTCATTTAACTTTGAAACTCGAACGGAATCGTATCCCGCCGTCTCTAGATCATCATAAGTGAAAGGCTTCCTAGATGGTGCCTTGTTATACATTGAAAGGGAAAAATTAGGGTCAATTACTTTAAAAATCCACTTGCAAAGCTCGTCATTGGGATTAGTCATTAAAGCCTTGTAATCCGATTGGCATAGGCGCGCGTTGGCTGCTTCCTTATTGTTCGGGAGATAAAGCTTAAAGTTCTTTCCGATAGGAAAAAATCCTTTGCAACACTTATGTATGTCCCTGGGAACGGGAATATAAGCCTCACCAAATTTGCGCTGACGCCCAGCCGCATTCCATTGGTTGAGTCCAGATTTTGTAGGTACCACTTTCATCCCACCCTTAATTGAGTAGAGCGGGAGGATGACATAGTCGATGCCAGGGACTTGCTGAGGCTCATCGAAAAGTCCAGTAATTTTCATTTCGGGAGTGACTACCGCTCCAAGAACATTCTCAAAAAGATGACTGAAGACATCTTCGGTGATCTTGATCGGAATTGGTTTCCAGTTCTCGCCAATTTTTATCTCAAATCTCTTAAGTAGCACATTTTTTGCCCTCGAATACCTATAGTAATTTAGGCCATCATGAAAATGGATATTACTTGTCTTTGTACCAAATTGTGAAGTTCTTTTCCCTCCAGGCGAAAGCGGTTTGATTTTATTAATTGCGATTACTGGATATGGCTCTTCATGAACGACTGCTTCGCCTTCTCGCCGAATTAGGCAGTGGTACAACGACTTATGTGGATCTGCGTTAAAGGAAGCAGACTCAAGAAGTATCCGGCGATTGCGTTCCTTGGCGATAGTTTGTATGAGTTCTTTATCCTTCATCTTTCCAAGTTGCCCTTTGCCGGCAAGCGCTGTGAATTCCTGAACCTTTTCGTAACTATAGGAGCTCTTTTTCTTAATAGTAAAAGTCTTCACTCCAACAGCAATTCCATTATTTTCACCTACTAACGCATCAAATACTGCATCTTGTCGTGAAATATTTTTACCCTTTGTCGCACGGACAAAGAGATTTTCAACAAAACGGTAATGAAAGAAGGGTAGGTCGCTCTCGCTAAAGAGGCGCGAAAGTCCGCCTACGGCAACTAGGGCATCCCTATAAAAATCTTCATCAAAGGTAAATTCGCGCTTTGCCACGGGCATAATTTAGCCTGCATGGGACTGTATAGCTAGCTTTTTATGCAGAAGAGACGGCCACCGGAAAGTCGATGCCTAATATGTCAGAGCAAGACTGTAAGCTGCCCACATGAAAAGTTCACCTCTATCTATGGCAGGCCTTTTTGCTGGGGTAGGCGGAATAGAACTCGGCTTTAAGCAGGCGGGGTTTGCACCATTACTCGCAAATGAGATTGATAAATACGCGGGTGTAACTTATTCGCTCAATCATGCTCATCCCTTAATTCTTCGCGATATCCATGAACTTGAGACAAAAGAGATTCCACGAATTGATGTGCTAACTGGTGGATTTCCTTGCCAAGCATTTTCTGTGGCGGGATACCGAAAAGGTTTTAAAGACCCACGCGGAAATGTTTTTTGGGAGATTGTAAGAATTTTGGACGAGAAAAAGCCCTCTATTGTCTTACTAGAAAATGTTAAGAACTTGACAGGCCATGATGGAGGCAAGACATTTCAAGTCGTAGTTGAAGCTCTAGAAAGTCTGGGCTACCATGTCTCATATAAAGTCATGAATGCTGCGCAGTTCTCAAAGATTCCACAAAATCGCGAGCGCATCTACATCGTGGGATTTCTGAAAAAGAAAGACCATTCAAGGTTTGAGTTTCCGAAAGAAATAAATGCGACTCTCGATCTTGCAGACTTCATCGATTTCGAATCCAAGGTTGACGATAATTTCTACTACAACGATAAATACATGACCAAGGAGCTCGTCAAGAGTATTACCAGGCAGGACACGATTTACCAATGGCGCCGACATTACGTCCGCGAAAATAAGAGTGGCCTCTGCCCCACACTCACGGCCAACATGGGAACTGGTGGCCACAATGTCCCGCTTGTCCTCACAAAACACGGGATCAGAAAGCTAACACCAAGGGAGTGCTTTAACTTGATGGGATTCCCTAAATCCTTTAAATTACCGGCAGGGCTCGCGAATAGCCAGCTCTACAAGCAGGCGGGAAATGCTGTTGTCGTGCCTGTTATCAAGCGGATCGCAGTCCAAATTATGAAGGCAATTGATTAGAAAACTATTTCCTTTCACCAGAAAACTCGTTAAAGTTTATGCATGACTTCTAAAATGCCTACCTCAGTTGAACTCAATACCTCACTCCTGAAGATACTTACTCAAAACCCTAGTGGCCTCACAGTCCGCGAAATAGACCAGGCTGTAATCCAAGATCTGGGCATTAGTAGTGAGCTTGCGAAGCAAATTAGGTCAGGAAACAGAACTGAAATTCAATACCGCTTGGCTTGGTGCCGCACCAAAGCCAAGAAACAAGGACTTGTTGAACGTATGTCACCTAACACTTGGAAATTGAAATAGTTCCCGTAAAGAAGATCTCTCACTCAAACCAAATATGAATAGCTTAAAGTTGGGACAGATTTATCGATACTCAAGTTCAAATTCCCCTGAAATTGAAACCATAAATGGCTTACCAAACTTATTGTTTTACACTAGGACCTTGGGTGAAAACAAAACATTACTTGAAGCTGGAATAAATCAGATTGGAGCCGTCAATTCTGTTTCTGGCAAACGAACACCAGCCATTTTGATAACAAGCAGCACCCATAAGCATGGGAGTAAAGAGACGCCGTGGCAAGACATTTTTGACATTGATAATGGCTTTATTAGGTATTTTGGTGACACAAAATCGGATATGAATCCAACATTGTCTGCAGGAAATAGACAGTTACTTGAACAATTTGAATATCACAAGTCTGACTTATACGAATTAAGAATGAAAGCAGTTCCACTCTTGTTCTTTCGAAGCGTGAAAGTTGGTGATCGAGTGAAAGGTAATCGTGTATTTCAAGGCTTAGGGTTGTTACGAAGTGCCGAACTTGTGACTCAGCATCAAAAAAATATTGGGTACTTTACGAATTTTGTATATGAATTCGATATTCTCGACTTAAAAAATGAGTACCAATCCTTTTCGTGGGACTGGATATCCGCAAGAAGAGATTCAAACGTCTCTGATGAGATAGCACTCAAACTAGCTCCGAAAGCTTGGCAAGATTGGGTTTTCCACGGTAACAGCATTCGGGAGCGAGTATCTCGAAGAGTCCTCAAGCGATTGACAGTTCCTAAAGTAGAACAATTACCAATAAAGGGTTCAAGGGAAGAGCGTTGTCTTGAAGAGGTTTTTAAGCATTATGACGGGAAAAAGCACCACTTTGAGTTGCTTGCTTCGAAAGTAGTTGCGAGTATTCTAAAAGATTCAGGTGCTAGGTACCATGAAGGTTGGATTACGCAAGGCTCTGGAGATGGTGGAATAGATTTTGTCGGGCGGCTTGATCTAGGAAATGGATTTGCAAAAGTAGAAGTAGTTGTTCTTGGGCAAGCTAAATGTGAAAGCTATAAAACTCCTACAAACGGAGTGCATCTGGCCCGCACTGTCGCGCGATTAAAACGTGGTTGGATCGGAGCCTATGTAACTACGTCATTTTTTTCTGAAGGCTCACAGCGTGAGATTTCTGAAGACAAATATCCTTTAATTACAGTGAGTGGATTAGATCTTGCACGTGAGACATTAAAGCTTATTGAAGAAAGTGGAGCCAGAGATATTCTTGATTATCTCAAAATACTTGATATTGAGTATCCGCAAGTAATTAGTTTGAAGAAACCTGAAGATATATTAAGTGAATAGTGGGATCTGAGTAAGTTAGTATAGGGATCTGCTCACCCTTCACTCTTTCCGACTACTCTTCTTTACGGCGCGCTTCTTGACAGTTTTCCTTACGGCGCGCTTCTTGACAGTTTTCCTTACGGCGCGCTTCTTGACAGTTTTCCTTACGGCGCGCTTCTTGACAGTTTTCCTTACGGCGCGCTTCTTGACAGTTTTCCTTACGGCGCGCTTCTTAGGCTTTTTGGGTGTAGTAGCAGTGATCTTGAGATCCTTGCCTAATGCTGCCCAATTCCACAGATCTACAGCTTCTTTGGCAATAGATTCAGATCTCTTAACCACAGCTTGTTGTGTCCACGTGCTCACTTCTAATAGTTCTTTTGTTAATTGGGTGAGATGTCCCGTGTTTTTCTGATATTGGACTTTCTTATCTTTGAATTCCTTATTCTTTGCACTTCTATTCAAAGACCTAGTAAGCAAAGTTTGATTACCAATTCTATAAATAATATTTCTATAACTAGATTCACCACTCATGATCTTTCGCCAATCATGCGTGTCGTCTGGCGTCTTGGGTGCCACGTGCTCAACATCAAGTTTATCCGGACCAGCCAAAACCCAAACTTCATTATCGATTCTCGAATTCTCAATCTTTCTGAGAATGTATCTAACAAATTTACTTGATCTTAGAGATCTCCCAGAAAGTTCAGTCTTGAATTCTTCATCAGCCGGAAGCTGGGACTTCAAATATGAAATCGCGTTGTGAAGTGTATCTTCATCAGACAAACTTTCATCCAGGATTTTGATTGCTGATTCTCTCCAAATATTTTCAAGATCTTGAGCGTTCTTTCCCGTAATAAGCCATCTAAAGGAAAGCACCTCAGCCGCACGACAAGCCCTCGATAGTTTCTCGAAGTGCTCCTTGGTTTCCCAATTCGAAAATCTCTTCAGTGCTGCCAAGAGAAATACTGCTTGTGTTGCCTGATTCAAATCATTTAGGTCATCAAATAGAGCATT
Organism: Streptomycetaceae bacterium; assembly: GCA_007280125.1. Classification (GTDB taxonomy): domain Bacteria; phylum Actinomycetota; class Actinomycetes; order Nanopelagicales; family Nanopelagicaceae; genus QYPT01. Next base: position 8,860 of record QYPT01000041.1, read on the forward strand.
CAGTTGAATCTTGTATTGACCCTGGAATGCATCTGTTCGTTCAATAAGTGCGTATAGATCTGAATACTCTGAAACTTCTTGAATGAACTTCTTGATCCGAACAGTTGTGCCGTACTCTTTTTCAATCTCCTTGCTAATCCCCTCTTTTTGAATCTTTTTCTTTAGTTTTAGAATCAAGAAATATCTGAGAAAAGAGTCCAGTTTCTTGTAAGAAACCTTCTCTGCCACGTTATCCCACTCTCCAAGAATCTTGACCATCGCGGGCGATAAGTTTTTGGTTGCAGGTTCTTTCATCGATTGGAAAATTAGGTTCTTCACTAGATCTCCCTGAGTGAGATCCAAGCCTCGATTGTTTAATGTCTCAAATAGTATAAAAGCATTTTCTATTTCGACTGCGTCGATTCTAAGAATCAAAATATCATTCAATAGAATTTCTTCAAATTTCTCAGTCTGAGATACTGTAAGAGTGTTCACTTTTTCACGAAAGAAAATATATGCTTTAAATAACTCTTCTGCATACTCAATATCTTTTTTTGGAACCTCGGCAAATTTGAGAACAGTTTTTCGTTGATCGTCAGTGAGCTCACGCTGTACATAGTCAAAAAAGGTTTCTCTCACGTGCCAATTCGGAACAAATGTATTTGTGTATGAAGGTGGTCCGGATACTAGAAGTGATTTACAAGTATCTTCAAAAGGCTTTGGACCAGCAGGAGTATCTCTCTTTCCTACATTTAATTGCACCCAATGATCGCGCAGCAATGCAATGATCATTTGTAAGGTGGTGAGTCTCTGTTGACCATCAATAACAAGATAACTTTTCTGATTCTTTTCTCCATGGCGGATCACCACCATCGGACCAATAAAATGTGCTTTAACTTGGCCATCCAACAGGTTCTTTAGATCACCCCAAAGGTCTTCACATTGGTCCTTTGTCCATGAGTAGTCCCGCTGAAAAGCAGGTATCTCATATGTTCCTGATTGAAATAGCTCAATAACTGTTAATGACTCTGCCTTGAAACGCTCTTGGGCTGTGAGTGCCACTTTTACTCCTTCATTTGGGAATGTAGATCGAGTTTAGATCCGCAGGATCCTCGAATCAAGTGGTTTGTAGGATTGTGAGTTCAAAATTAAGAACTTAGCTCATCAGCTTTAATTAAATTACTTATCACCTAAGCGTAAGGACTCTTGAGTCGCGAAAGCAAGCACTCCGAATAGGAATTCTTCAACTTCCGAATCTTCATTACTTGATATGGCCACGATAGTCGAAGCCTTAGATCGGCTCAAAGCAATATAGCCTAAGTTCTTTATGGGGGGCTTGATACTATTGCCCGGTTGTTTAGCCCAAAGTTCTAACTGATCTAAGTCAAATAACAAAACATGTGAGGCGCTTAGTCCTCGAATACCCTGAAGTGTCGCCAAACGTATCGCACCGATCTTGGTGATCTCACGTCTATTCTCATTTGGAACAACATCGTGAATATCTATTTTTAATTCTTCTGAAATCTCAAGCAAGACCTCTCTCACCAATTCATAACTACTTTCAAATGCGAATTCCGCACCGTCAGGCTTGGGACTCGAAGGTTTAATCACAGCAATCAATAAATCTTCGCCGCGATTTGCCTTCCGAGAATCTTCAATTGCGGAGAGTATGAGAGATTTTATAGCTAAACGTCTTGCCGAACCATGCGGCATGATTTCAATACGAAAATCGTTTTTAGTTGTTGGCAGTACTAAATCTAGTTCGAATTGATTATCGTTAGTTGTTTGTTGGGCGTACTTTTCCTTTAACCAGTCCTTTGCATCAGATAAGGAAGCAAACTTCTCCCAAAAGGACTGTGCAATAAGAAATGCTCTCGTCGAGTTTCTAAAAGAGCGTTTGAGGAAATTTGGATCCGCCTCTGATAAAAACTTAGTCAACCAAGGGCTTGGGTGGGTTTCATCCAACGCAAAGTTATTGGTCTCTTGCCCTTTTCCATAGGCAATAAACCATGAAGCATTTGGACGAACTGTGAGTTCAAGTACTTTAAAGAAGTCGTCACGCAAGTCTTGTGACTCATCAACTAAGACGGCATCGTATTTAATGCGGTGCTTTCCCTCTTCAGATTCAAGAAATGCCTTAACAACCGCTACTACCTCCTTTTCTTTTGATAGTCCACCAGAAAGGCCTAACTCTTTATATAGCTCCCAAACATCAAACACATCGATGAACCCATACTCATCAATATTTTTTTTTAACAGCTGATACTCACGCTTTTGGTCGGCAGCAAGGACCTTATTAAAACAAACATGTAAAACGGATGCACCGGCAGCTAAGTACATCAGCCCGATTTCGCGCAAAATCGTAGTCTTTCCAGTGCCCGGCGGGCCCTGGAAAGATGCTTTAAAGACTCCAGGTGGTGCGTATTTCCCAGCTAACTTTTTTGATTCATTAACTGGTCGACTTAATTCGTTGGACATACTTGCAGAAATCTCAATTATATTCGTTTGTGGTGCCAAGACTCTGCGAAATTCGGGCATATCCCCATGTTCGCCACGTGCATTTGCTGGAGTCGCAATTCCAAGTAATGGTCTTTCCCAAATTCGCTGCAAAGCACTTATTAGAGAATTGTACGAAACTAGGTCGTCCTTAAAGATCATGGCTTCCTGTACAAATCCTAATTCTGGCTCATTGAATCTTTGCTTCCACTCTTTGCGTGTTATCTCAGACCAAAGAATAGTAGTTTGGACAAATAACATATTTCTCTTATTTTGGAATTTTGGAATGCGTTTCAAATGATCGCGCAACTTTGACTGGCCCGTTCGTACTTGCGCGAGTGGATGCTGTTTTGGCTGATTATTAATCAGGATAAATTCAGTATTAGTAAATTTCTCAATTGAGTCAATTTTCATAGATTTTATCTCGATTACATATAAACCAATTTGGCTCTCAAATAAAATAAGATCAATATCAGTAATTCCGGGGATGTAATTAACGTCAAACCAAAGTTCAAGCTTAGGTTCAGAAAATTTGCTAAGACTTTGCCCTACAACGTATTCACCATGATGGCCAGGGCGGTCTGCTGGAAGAGTTGTGTGAATCGTAGCCATCGAATGAGTCTAGGCAATTCACCTTTTGCACACAAGAACGGTTAATTTAATAATCTAAGCCATGTGGGATTGCCTTCACTAATAGGTGAAACGGTAACGCTGATAGTCGACTTCATTTGTCGGGTAGATCTCAGTGACTACTCATGGACAGTCATATGCCAGCAGTGCGGTGAATACGAATCTGATCACCTTGGCTTACTACCAATGTAATTTATGTTAAAAGAGGCTTAAGTGACAAGACAAACTGCCCACCTTTAATTATCTATAAAAAGATTTAACAGCACGTAGGAATTCCTCATCAATTTCAACTAAATCATGTCTTATCGCTTGCGTTGCTATGCGGAATAGACTCACTTCTAATTTACTTGCTAATTCTTCTATCTCCATTTCATTCCACAATTCGAAGAGTAAATCAATTTTTTTATCATCCCAACCATCACCGTTAAAGTTTACTGAACCCAAATCTGATGAATCTACTCCAGAAGTTGCTACCACAAACCATTTTGCAAGCCTAGATTGCAAAGCTGAATTGCTTCGTTCTGTTTTGATCGCTATTTGTTCGATACTAATTCCCTGTATTGCACCCTCAACTAAGGAGAGATCTTCTTCGAGTGACCACTTAGTACCGCTTCGAGCTGAAGTCTGCTCTTCTGATATCTCAGCCACCAAATTTTCTCTGGCAAAATCATCCTGATCAGTCTTTATCGGTTGAATCATTTCCCATTCCGACATATCTAATGAATCTATTGCTCGAGTGACTGATACATACGCAAGTCTCAAGTCTTCATCATCCATATCTTGCGGATGCAAAAAATCCCCAGCAAGCTTTACGGTGCTCCATTCACGTCCTTTTGCGCGGTGTGCAGTCGAAACCACAACATCTGAAGCCGCTTCCGAAACTACCTTCCGTAGCGCTTCGACAAGTTTTTGAACACCAAATCTGTCGACCAAATCCACCATAGTCTTTATCTCTTGCGCCTCATCTGGGTATTTTTCCGCATACTCTTTCACCTCTCCCCATGTCTCAAATGGTGCTAACTCAGGATGATTAGTGCGGACGCCTCTTTGGAGTTGACCACATGCCTCTGCAAAGTTAATCAATTCCTCTGTGCGGCCTATTACTGCAACGGACCTACCCTTTTGGAGTTCAAAGATTACCTGCTGTATAACACCTGCATTTGTTCGACAAAGTATTACTTTTGGATTGATGACTTTCTCAATTTTTGATGACTTTTTTTTAAGACCTGTCACCGTAACTGGTGCATCTAGGAAGCCAAGTATGTCATTAGCCTCATCTGCTATATCTTGGCCAAATCTAAAACTTTGAGTCAGCCACAAAGTTTCGTCAATTGAGACTTTATTCAAGGCATTCTTTGCACCACGCCACTCATAAATCGCCTGATATTGATCTCCGCAGAATATTTTCTGCGCATGTTTTTGTTTTTCTATAACATCTAGCATAACTGGGTCTGCATCTTGAGCCTCATCAAAAAGAATAAAGTCTCCTTTAATTACGGGAGAACTAAGTTGCCACATCTTTAGGTAATAATCATGGGTAAATTTCAAATAGCCAGTTGCTTGATTTAAATCGTCCCATGCTTTCAGGACTAATGGAATTAGGATTTTTGTAAATTCGTTTACTTTTTTTTTATCAAGTCCCAAATAAAAAGGTATGTCTATATGCTTTTCGGAAATTTCTGGATCTACACTTTTGCAAAAGTTTGTGACTGATTTAATAACTAGGCTTGCAATTTGATCTGCTCCTAAAACAGCATTGACTTTGTCATGTTTGAAAGCAAATTTTGGAGCATCCAACCATGCTGCCAACTGATACATCGTGACTCTCTTTGAGTCATTTATGCGCTCTTTGAAATGGAATCCTACTGCTGCATACGCCAGTGAGTGCGCTGTTCTACACCGAACATTTTCTGGAAATTTTCTACCTGCTTCTTCAACGATTGACTTATTAAAAGCAATATACGTTCCTTTTTTCCCAGGTAGCGCTTCTGCTAATAGTTTCAAAGTTGTAGTTTTGCCTGTGCCCGCCAGTGCCTGGATGACTAAATCTTGCCCTGACATAGCTGCTTCAATAATTTTCTTCTGCTCAGAGGTTGGGGTAATAAAATCTTGATTAGACCTGGGACTCTGCATACTTGAATTGTAGTTTCATCACGACAAATGTCTATTGGACAGAAAATACAAAAACGTCGAGTGGAGAGCTTCTTTTGGGAAGAAACTAAGAGTGGAAAAATTCAGGTGGAACGTGTTAAGGAATCCTGTCTCAATTATGCCCTGTTGGGGCTCTAAGCGATTTCACCTAATGATTAGAAATTGATCCCAATAGGAAGGGCAACAGTTAGTTTTGTGTCAATTTCTTCACTAATAAACCCCCCGCCTGACGCGGGGACCCAATTCGCACCCTTCTTATAACTAGCCCTCTGCCTCTCCACAATTCTTGTGCACCAAACATCACAGAGATAGCCACCATTAATTTCGTTCAATGCATTCCACCCATCGAGATTGAATTGTGTTGACGTCGGCTCCTCATTACGAGAGAGAAATACAGTTGAAATTAATCCACCGTCTAATGCGTATAACTCAAAATAATCGCCAAGAAGTTTATCTGATTTCCTGGGATTATTTTTAATTGCTAAACAGGTTACTTTTGACACTAGGAATTTAGAGGAAGTCTTTGGGAGATACGAATAAATATATGAATGATAGTAGTTACTTGTAATCTTAAGATGCTTACCCTTTTTAGATGCAACATAGATGTCTTTGGCAACCTGTTTTGTCCCAGTAAACCCCCCACCTTCAAATATAGTCGTTTCAGATTTTGAAGTTATCTTGGTATCCCCACTCCTTCGCCGATTAATACTATAAAAATTAAGAAAAAGTTCAGCATTGGTGGACCTTGAATCCCACCACTTTTGGTTTGCGGCGTTTACTTTCAACTCTAAAGAATTATTAGCCATGCCCTTTATTAACTCTAAAGATTTTTGGGTAATTTTGTCTCTTCGGAGATATTTAAACATGATGTAATCAAATGGGTTGTTATTCGATTTCTCGCTATTGCATAACTGGCAACTTGGAAAAAGATTGGTCATATCATTAGTACCACCCCTGGTTACAGGAATAAAATGATCTAACTGAAATTCTTTTATTGGGTCCCAAGAAAAATGCCCACAATATAGACAAGTAAGGTTCTCTTGTTGTAGAATAGTCTTTCGCAAATTAAAATCTATTTTTTCACGAACATATCCCTCATCTACACCTACAAATATTTTGTCGTTTTTAATTCTTAATTTCTTTGCGGCAATCTTTTGAACCGAACGCTCCTTATTTCTTTGTTTTTTTATATTTTTATTATTTTCAGACACTGTTGCAAAAATAATAAAAATTGCACCAAGGATAATGAATGGGAATAAAGC
>QYPT01000019.1 GCA_007280125.1 Streptomycetaceae bacterium
CTTCGATGCCATCATTTACAGAGGATTCTTTTGCTGCCGTCGATAACGTTAATTGAAGCCAGGGTGGTAATAACTCCAAAGCGCCAACCGGCTTAATGCGCCATCTCTTCGTAGAGCTCAGTGCATCCACCGTCTCCCCAATGATTTCAAGGAGTGGCTGTAATTCGGCCTCAGGTCGAGCAAGGTTTTCCGTCGAGAGAAGCCACAATGTGACAACGTGAACTTGGGCCTCTTCACACCAACTTAGAAATTCAACGATTTTAGAAGCGCCCGCCCGATGGCCCCTGGCTGATGAAGTCATTCCTACGCTGTCAGGATTGGCTTTTGCCCATCGACGATTACCGTCCAAAATGACACCAACATGGTGCGGGGTCTGCGTGAAATCTAACGATCTAACAAGGCGTCGCTCATAGAGCGGATACAAGAAAGCCTTTATCGCCCTTCGAATCACCAACCCACGTGTTCGCATTTACTTCTTTGTGGCCGTCTCTCCCTTGTTGCCATTGTGATTATGGCCGCCATATTGTGCAACGACGTGACGTTCGGCCCACAATGACGCAACAGGAAGCGTGCCAGCCAAGATGTAACCAACCATTTTGGGCAATGCCACGCGTGCCTTTATCGAAAACTGAATCGCAGCTAATACATAGAGTGGGTAAAGATAGCCATGCACCATCGGAATCCATGCGACCAAACTATGAAGGTGATCATCTTGGGAGAAGAATTTGATGGGCAGGTCCACAAACCACAAAAGCAAAGACATCACACCAGAGATGATGGCCATCACTCGATAGCGCTTAAGGGTTCCATCGATTGAAGTCTCACTAGGGCTCATGTACTGCTCACTTTCGTAGGGTCGGTTTGCTTAATCTTACGTTGGTAGAAGGGAAGGTAGAGCACTACGCATCCCATAAGCCACCAGATAATTACATAAGAAACATGCTGCCAATAGAAGCCAGGAATTCACGATTTTGGCGTGGGCGGGTTCAAGCGTGTACGAGCGACAGACGTGCTCACTCCATTTTCTGTGATTGATTCCTTGGCAACAATTAAGAAACCGTCATACAAGTCAAGGGTTGTCTCATTCACAACCAGCGCACTATCAATCCGACTTAAGACTCCGGCTTCACTTTCTGCATGGGCATCATTTTGGTGTGGCATGACGGTGGCTTCAATCGAATAATTCTTAGTGAAATCAGATTCGCCTCTATCACTCCACAATCCCCGTGCAACAAGAATTGCGGCGCTGGGAGAGACTTGCAACAGATTTACTTCCCAGTTGGCACTCGTACCCGATGCATCCATTTGGTTTGGTGCTTGAAAGCGAGCGATGTATTTCCCGTTCGCAGTGACGGTTCGCAAAACCGCTGAACCATCAAGTGACGTTCGCGGTTTAGCCAGAGAATCTAAAGAAAGAACAGTTCTATCAATAACAATTGGACGGCGGCTATCTTGCGCACGTTGTAATTGCCAGAACCCTAGGCTGGCAAATGCACCAACAAGTGCAACGAGACCGATGTAAGCCAGGACGCTCTGAAAGTTACTGCGTCTCATCATCCTTGCGTTTTTCCATGCGCGTGAAGCGTCTATAGAAACTACGCAACAAGAAAGCAACGGCAATGGTCAAAAGCGCAACGGTGGCCGAGCCAGCCGCGCCCATCTCAACATTCTTTGACATTTCCACTCCAGTCCGTACCTCTGCCACAATCATCCCATGTCCGAACTATCTATGGATGACCGCTACGGGCGCCGACCTGCTCGATACAAGGATCTAGCGATTTTCCTGCTTCTTGCAGGCGGAGCATGGATCGGTTGGGCGGGACTCCATCATTCCAATCCAGAGGTTCGGACAACGCTCATTTCATTCACGGTGGTATCTGATCAATCAATCTCTCTGCGCTATTCCATTGACCGTAGGACGCCCACCGATGAAATTACCTGCACCTTGGTGGCCCATGACTACGACAAGAACGTGATTGGCGAAATCAATGATGTCTTTGCCCCAGGGGCTTCTCATATAGAAAAAATTACGCTCATATCCACTCGAACTACCCCAGTGAATGCCGGCATCTCGCGCTGTTGGGCCTCAACACAGTAACCTTCGTGACTTATGACTACCCAGACCTGGCTCACACAAGAGGCTGCAGATCGCTTGCGGTCAGAACTAGAGACCCTAGAAACAACGGGGCGCACTGAGATCATCAAGAAAATTGAAACTGCACGCGCAGAGGGAGACCTCAAAGAAAACGGCGGATATCACGCGGCTCGTGAAGAGCAAGGAAAGATGGAAGCCCGAATTCGCCAACTCAAGCACATGCTCGAGTATTCACATATTGGTGCACCACCTGCAGGTGAATCAGGATTCGTTGGCGCCGGAATGGTTATTACCGCCGATATCGGTGGCGATGAAATTAAATTCTTATTGGGTTCACGCGAAATCGCATCAGGAGATTTAGATGTCTACAGCGAAAAATCACCTTTAGGAGCAGCAGTTCTCGGGGCGAAGATTGGCGACACAGTCACCTACAAAGCGCCCAGTGGAAAAGAGATCACGGTCGCGATTCTCGAAGCCGAGTTTTACGCCTAATCCGTTAACGCTCTTTAAAAACCACATTACTTCTTATTTGCTCGGCTGTACTTTCTAACACTTAGCGGTACGAATATCGCCAAGATAACAACCATATAAATTAATGACATCGTCAATGGGTGTTGGCTTGGAAAAGAATTAGCAGTCGCGCCGAAGTGATTTTGTAATCCGAATAATTCACGGCAAGCAGCAACCATTGTTGATACCGGATTCCATTCGGCAACATATTGCAATGGCCGTGGCATTCCCGTTGTTGGCGCAAATGCGTTGGAAAGAAATGTGAGTGGGAAAGTAATAAGGAAGCTCATATTCTGAACGACTCGTGCATCTCGAGCAGACAGTCCCGCAAAAATTCCTACCCATGAGAGTGAATACCCAAATGCCAATAGGAATATAAATGCCAAGCCGATCTTAAATATTCCAGAAGATGGACGCCATCCAACAATAAATCCCGCAAGACCCATCACGGCGAGCACTACAACGTTAAGTAAGCCATCACCAAGAGTGCGACCAAAAACCAAAGCTGAGCGCGAGATGGGTAACGATCTGAAGCGGTCGATTAAACCCTTAGTCATATCTTCAGCTAATCCAGAGGCGGTTGCTGCCAATGTAAAAGCGGTTGTTTGGACGAAAATTCCAGGCATCAAAAGTTGAACATATCCGCCCGGATCACCCGTAGCGATGGAGCCGCCAAAAACATAGCGAAATAGAAGTACGAACATAACGGGCTGAATAGTCGAGAAAATAAGGACCTCGGGAACTCGAGCAAGTTGTAGCAATTGGCGCTTAGTGATGACTAGCGCATCCATTAGTGCGTTCATGACTTCGCCTCCGAATTCTTATTCTTCTTTTTGCCACGAGCGTTATCAATCACAATTACTTGATCCTCTGCCACGTGGCCTGTTAGCGACATAAATACGTCATCAAGAGATGGACGCTTTAGCGCAACATCTAGTGGGTGAATTCCTGCTGCATCCAGCAGGCGCAGAACCTCAATCAACGCAGTTGCACCAGTAGTGACGGGCGCAGAAACTTTTCGGAGACCTTCGTCAAGTGAGGCAGCATGTCCACTTACTTTTGCAACCGCTTCCATCGTTGATGCAATGTGTGCTTGATCAACAACAACTTCTAGACGTTCGCCGCCCACCTGTTTCTTGAGGGCATCGGATGTTCCGCGAGCAATAACTTTTCCATGATCTACAACAATGATGTCATCTGCTAGTTGATCAGCTTCGTCGAGATACTGGGTTGTTAATAATAAAGTCACTCCACCTTTTACTAATTCTTCAATGACTCCCCACATTTCCTGGCGGCCACGTGGATCTAATCCCGTTGTTGGCTCGTCGAGAAAGAGAACTTTTGGTTGCACAATTAACGATGCGGCCAAATCAAGACGTCGGCGCATTCCGCCTGAATATGTTTTGATCGGGCGGCGAGCGCTATCGGTAAGTGAGAAGCGCTCCAGTAATTCATCTGCTCGTGCGATCGATGCTTTCTTGCCTAAGTGATAGAGACGTCCAAACATCACCAAGTTATCCCAACCAGTGAGCGTCTCATCGACCGCTGCATATTGACCTGAGAGACCAATAATTTCGCGAACCTTTTCAGGATGTTTAATAACGTCAATCCCGCCAACTGTTGCGCTTCCTGAGTCTGGGGTAAGAAGAGTGGAAAGAATGCGCACCACAGTTGTTTTGCCGGCTCCATTGGGACCCAAGACGCTCAAAACGGTGCCTTCCTCCACATCCAGGCTGAGATCGTCGAGGGCTTTCACCTCGCCATTTCGGTAGGTCCGGACCAGATGCTCTGCAACGATTGATTTCACAGGGTAAAGTTACACTTCTAGTTGAACATTCAAATACCTGGCTCACCAGGGTTAACCCCTGAGCCTCGCTGATAAAAACTGAGCACGTTGATATGAAAGGTAACTAATGTCCAAGCACGTAGCCGCATCCGGAGCACCAGCCAAAGCCCATACTCACCGCGAAATTATGATCATTCTGAGCGGATTGATGACAGGAATGCTTCTAGCTGCCCTAGATCAGACAATCGTTTCGACCGCTTTGAAGACCATCGTGATCGACCTTGGCGGACTCAAGGAATACACCTGGGTTGTGACGGCATACCTTCTTACTTCAACCGCATCGACACCGCTATACGGAAAGATCTCCGACCTTTACGGTCGTCGAGTTGTCTTCCAATTTGCCATTGTTACTTTCCTTATTGGATCTGCCCTTGCAGGTGCTGCACAAAACATGACTCAACTCATTGGAACTCGCGCGCTTCAGGGATTAGGCGCTGGTGGTTTGATGGCGCTGACCTTCGTCATCATCGGAGACATTGTTCCTCCGCGTGAGCGCGGTCGCTACCAAGGTTACTTTGGCGCCGTCTGGGGTCTTTCATCAGTTGCAGGTCCGCTACTTGGTGGTTTCTTCTCCGATCACCAACACATTCTTGGAATCACCGGATGGCGTTGGATTTTCTACATCAACCTACCTTTCGGAATTCTCGCGCTAGTAATCACTTCTGCTGTATTGCACATTCCAAAAATTAAGCGCGAACATTCCATTGATTACCTTGGCGCACTCCTATTAATCCTTGGAGTTACGTCGCTACTTCTCTCAGTCGCCGTCTACGGCCCTGAATACGGTTGGTTAGATTCGCGGACACTTACATATTTATTTGCCGGCCTCGCAATTTCTGGTGCATTTCTCTATTGGGAAGGCAAAGCAAAAGAGCCAATCCTTCCGCTTCGCCTTTTCAAGAACCACACCTTTAGTTTGACCTCTGCCCTAGGCGCAGTAATTGGCGCTGGCATGTTTGGTGCAATCGTTATGTTGCCTCTCTACTTGCAAATTGTTAAAGGCAACTCAGCAACAGCAGCTGGTTTGAAGTTAATTCCACTCATGTTGGGTATCGTCTCTATGTCCATCTACAGCGGAAAGCGAATCAGCGCCAAAGGACATTACAAGATATTCCCAGTTGTAGGTACTGCGATTATGACTCTAGGAATTCTTTCTATGGTCACTCTCACCCGCACAACTCCATACTGGCAGCTCTCTATCTACTCCATCATCGTTGGAGCAGGTCTAGGACTATCGATGCAGACAATTGTCATCGCACTCCAAAACTCAGTTGATTTCAGCGATATGGGAGTGGCTACAAGTTCTAACACTTTCTTCCGCTCTCTCGGTAGCGTTTTTGGAACCGCACTCTTTGGCGCTGTTCTCAATAACCGCCTCACTCATTACATGGCAAGTGGCTTCACCGACCTTGGCAAGAGCAACCCTTCTGAACTCACAGGTGTAGATATTTCACCTAAGGGGCTCACTGGGATTATTGCGGCGCCAGAAAAGGTTTCGGTTCTCGTGCATAACACCGCACTCGATGCCTATGTAAACGCATTCCACATAGTCTTTCTTGCTGCAGCACCGGTCACGGCACTTGGTTTCATCTTGGCGTTAATGCTTCGCGAAGTTCCCCTTCGTACGAGTAATGACTACGCAGCAGCACGCGAAGAATCAGCTGGCGAGGCAATTGGTTGATCAAAGAGAAACTTTTTGGGGATCTACCTCGAGAAGTTAAAGTCTTAGTTGGTGCATCATTTTTTGTTGCCGTCGGGTTTGGAATTGTCGTTCCCGCAATTCCTCTCTTTACTAAGTCTTTCGGAGTAAACAACTCTGCAGTCGGATTAATCGTTTCAACCTTTGCGATTGCCCGATTCTCTTCCGGGCTAATCTCCGGAAGGCTTGTTGATAAATTTGGAGAACGTCCTATTTTTGCTACTGGGATATTCCTGGTCTCCTTTTTTACATTTCTTTGTGCGCTTGCCCAAAGCTACTCTCAACTTCTTATCTTCCGTACGGCAGGCGGAATAGGTTCTTCAATGTTCTCGGTTGCTGGAGGATCTATCATCATGCGATCAGTTTCGGATGACATGCGCGGTCGTGCACAATCTATTTACAACGGCGCATTCTTGGTTGGCGGCATTGCAGGTCCTGCAATCGGGGGTCTCCTTACGGGAATTTCTCTTCGCGCGCCTTTTTTTGCATATGCGATATTTCTTCTCTGCTCCGGAACGGTGGGCTTCTTCTTTCTCTCACCTGGAAAGCGCGAGGTGACTACTAAAGACACTTCTGGCGACAACATGAAGATTTCAGAGGCGTTAAAGATTGTTCCGTACCGGACAGCATTAGCACTCACATTTGTAACTTCGTGGATTCTTTTTGGATTGAGATCTTCGATAATTCCACTTTTCGTGACGGAAGAATTGCACTCATCAGCATCTGTTGTCGGATTGGGTTTCACTCTTGCAGCACTGTTTCAAGGAACTTTGCTTCTATCTGCGGGAGCCCTTTCAGATAGAAGAGGGCGGCGGTTCGCACTCATAATCGGCACAAGTGTCGTATTGCTTGGTTCATTAACTCTTGTTTTTGCAATCCACCCATGGATGTACTTGGCCAGCATGTGCGTGATGGGACTAGGCGGCGCATTTCTCTCCACAACACCAGCAAATATCGTGGGAGATGTCATCCGAGGTAAGAGTGGCCAAGTTATCGCTCTCTTTCAGATGGCTGGTGATGCAGGAATGATTGTTGGGCCAATTACCGTTGGCTTTTTATCGGATGTCTTCTCTTTCCGAACAGCATTTTTGGTATCGGCTGTCGTATTTTCATTTTCAATAATTCTTGCATTTCGACTTCCCGAGACACGAAAGTCACATATACAAAAAATTAGCCCCCACCAATACGGTGAGGGCTAATTCCTAAACTTACTTATTGCATGTTTTAGTTGCTATTACGAAGAATTGAAAGCAAGCGAAGTACTTCCATATACAACCAGACGATCGTAACCATCAGACCAAAGCCTGCACGCCATGATTCAACTTCTGGCAAGCCTGCATTGACGCCTTTTTGGATTTGATCGAAATCAAGAATTAAGAAGATGCTTGCGATGGCAACTCCAGCAAGTGCAAGGAGTAATCCAAGTCCGCTCACGCCATAGAGGCCCATACCGCCACCAACATGTGCAAAAGATGCAAACATGCTGACAAGTCCAAGAACTAAGTAACCAATCGCTGCGCCCATCACCATTCGTGTGAATTTTGGTGTTACGCGAACTCGGCCACTCTTATATGCAAAGAGCACGCCAACGAATGCAGCAAGGGTTCCGATAATCGCTTGGCTGACAATGCCAGGATAAATCGTGTTGTACACGTGACTGAGTGTGCCAAGTGCCAAACCTTCAAATGCTGCATAAGCCATGATCAATGCTGGGCGAACGGTCTTGCTAAATGAATTGACCATCGCGAGCACGAAACCACCAAGGAAACCAACCATCAAGAAGCCGCCGCCAAGATTGAGGGTCCATGCAGCTGCGCCAGTGATTACCAAGATGCCGAAAAGAATTCCGGTACGAGTCACAACATCATCAATGGTCATACGACCTGTACGAAGTGATGAAGCTGCTGGTGCGTTGTAAAGATTCTCTAGTGTTTGTGGTGAATCAACAGGTGCATCGTGCTGGATTGTTGTTCCAGGGTTCATTGATGCGAATCCACGTTGATTAAAGGCTCTTCCCAAGACAGGGTTTGAGCTTTGCATAGTCTCTTGTCTCCTTCTGTATCCGATGGAAGATCCATCAGTAGTAGAACAATTCTAGGTTGCAGAATCTTCCCAGCAACCGCAGCAGACGCTCACAGGCTGAGATTTAACCTAGAAAAATCCACAAACCATGCTCAAAGCGAGAACTAACCTTAGGCAGCAGGCAATCCCGCGATAACGATCTCAGCTAGCGGCAAACGCACTCGTGGTGCCTTTTCGCGTTCAAGCAACACCTCATTATCCAGGTGCTCGGCAGGGGCTTGCTTACCCATAACGAGGATTGCAGTTTGTGAGTAATTATCTGGAAGTGAGAATTCCGCCTTCACTTCATCGCGATTAAATCCTGCGATCGGATGAACGGCGATGCCGCGGTGATTTGCTTCCATTGTCATAAATGCACTTGCTAAGCCGGCATCATAAAGTGCGAATGGGCGCACCGATCCGTCCTCATTTGTTGTCACTGCGACCACAAGAATGAGCGCCGATGCTGAAGGTGCCCAAGTGGCATTGAAACCTGCAAAATTCTTAGTGAGATTCTCAAAGTGCGAATCTCCACGCTTGGCAACAATAAAGCGCCATGGCTGCTGATTACTAGTAGAAGGTGACCATCGACCTGCTTCGAGAATTGCGGCTATGTCAGTATCTGAAATTTCAGCAACCGCATCGAAGGAACGCGGGCTCCAACGGTTTGCGATTAACGGACTAAGAGCTACTGATGATTCGGCGGGCTTTAACATATGAGAGTGCATCCTTTTGTGTGTTAGGTTCTGAGAAAATACTTATAGTGATGATGTCTAAACCACGACGGATACCCGAAATATTCCCCACTCACATGTGATGTACGACCCGCATGGGCCAAGCGCCCACTGGGAGTTCACCTAGTTTGTGAAGGCGTAGACAATCAAGAGTAGGGAAATAGCGCCTACCAGTATCTGTGAATTCCTTTTTTCCAGTATCCGTTGAGTTCTCGAAATGAAAGTTCCAGCCAAAAGAACTAATCCAGGAAGCAATATCGCCATGCTATGAAGGAGCACATTCTGGTTCCCAGTTTGATATCTCAAATTTATAAGGCCGATAGCTACAAGCAAATATCCACCAAAACGAAGGTTTGCCATTGTTTAATCC
>QYPT01000115.1 GCA_007280125.1 Streptomycetaceae bacterium
ATGTTGCAAAGGCTGTTACAGATATCAAGGGCGGAAAGATTGAATTCCGCGTTGATAAGAATTCCAACCTTCACTTCATCATCGGCAAAGCTTCCTTCACCGCCGTCCAGCTTGCAGATAACTATGCAGCAGCGTTGGATGAAGTTCACCGCTCAAAGCCATCTTCATCAAAGGGTCGCTTCATCAAGAAGGCAACCATCTCCACCACGATGGGACCTGGAATTGGCGTAGATCCAAACATGATTCGCGAGTCATCCTCAGGCGAATAACCGAGATTTGCCAGGGGTAGGCCCAACGGCTTACCCTTGGCACATATCCAAAGACCGCAGGTCTGAACCACATCGCAAGATTGGTTCACGAAATGACGAAAGTCAGCCCGCGTAGGTGAACACGATTAACCCGTGCGCGCTTACGCGTCACGGGTTTTCTTCATTTTAGGCCTTCACCACCATCTCCACTTATGCATAAAGAAAGGTGAACCGAATGGCTCGCCCAGATAAAGAAGCAGCAGTTGCAGAAATTGCGGATGATTTCCGCACTGCCACCGCAACTGTTCTCACCGATTACCGCGGTCTTTCCGTGACATCGATGAAGCAACTTCGTCGCAGCCTTGGTTCAACAACCAAGTACGCAGTTGTAAAGAACACTCTCACCAAAATTGCAGCAAAAGAAGCAGGCGTAGACGTTCCTTCAGAACTTCTCGTTGGCCCATCTGCATTGGCATTCATCAAAGGCGATCCATTCGTGGCCGCCAAGAGCTTGCGCGATTTCGCTAAAGAAAATCCACTACTTGTAATCAAGGGCGGAATTTTTGATGGCAAGGCAATTACAGCAGCAGAATTCTTCACCATCGCAGACCTAGAGTCCCGTGAGGTTCTCTTGGCAAAGCTTGCTGGTGCAATGAAGGGATCGCTTGCTAAGGCCGCTCGCGTATTTGACGCACTTCGCATCAAGATGGAAGCGGGAGCACCAGTTGCTCCAGCAGCTCCAGTTGCTGATGTAGTTGCAGAAGCTGTTGTTGAAGCAGCTCCAGTTGTTGAGGATGCACCTGCTGTTGAAGCAGTTGCAGAAGAAGCAGCACCAGTTGTTACCGAAGAAGTTCTAACCCAAGTAGACGCTACAGACGCTACAGTCGAAGAAAAGGAATAAATCATGGCAAAGCTCAGCACTGAAGACCTATTGGGTCAGTTCAAGGAAATGACACTTGTAGAACTCTCTGACTTCGTTAAGTCATTTGAGACCGAATTTGATGTTACCGCTGCAGCACCAGTTGCCGCAGCAGGTGGCGGAGGATCAGCAGCACCAGCAGCAGAAGCACAAGATGAGTTCACACTTATTCTTGAATCAGCTGGCTCACAGAAGATTGCTGTGATCAAGGAGGTACGTAACCTCAACTCAACACTTGGCTTGAAAGAAGCTAAGGACCTTGTTGATGCTTGCCCAGCAACCTTGCTCGAGAAGGCTTCAAAAGATGCAGTGGATAAGGCAAAGGCAGCTCTTGAAGCAGCCGGCGCAACTGTCTCTGTTAAGTAATTTCTTTACACGAAAGACCCTCGGCCTTATGGCTGGGGGTCTTACGTATTTAACTTTATATTTGACCTTGTTTTTAAAAGTGCGCCGATAAATAATGCTCATATGAAAACGTCACTGTGGTTAAAAGTTCTAGTTGGTATGGCAACGCTCTGGAATATATTCATTGTTATCTCGGTAGTTTTCAATTCATCATTTGCATTGACCCGGGCCGCTGGTGGTCAATTCACGAGTTTCCCTGTGGGAATTAGAGTGACCTACCTTGGAACGACGATGATCTTGATTCTCCAAGCGGTCACATTGGTTCAGATCTGGCAGGGGTATGCAATCAAGCCAACCTGGTTGCCTAAAGCTTTCTTCCTTATGGGACTGGTGAGCACTTTTGTAAATATGATTTCTCGTAGCCAGAACGAGCGCTGGAACGGATTCACCGCGGCAATCGTGGCCTACGCCTTCTGGGTCAGTTCGGTTCGCCGTGTAGGGATACCCACTCAAGCGCGCTTACGATAAGGGATTGCACTATCCGCAGGATCTTACGAAAACCCTGACACGGTAGGGGTCGGTGTGGTACAAGCTTTCGGTTGGACATGGCGGGCCTAGGCGGGATATCCTTCCCCTTCGCATAAATTCCATGAGGTCAATGCATATAGCGGCTGAGACCTTTGTCCGTGCGTCACCAAAAATAGTTCGGAAGGACACCTCTTGGCCGCGTCAAAAACCAAATCTGTTGCCCCACGCCGTATTTCTTTCGCAAAAATTCGCGAACCTCTTGAAGTTCCTAACCTTCTCGCACTCCAAATTGAGAGTGTTGATTGGTTGTTGGGTAACGACATCTGGCGCGAGCGTTTAGCGCAAGCTGCAGCCACCAGCCGTGGCGAGCTCCCTCAGCAATCTGGATTGGAAGAAATCTTCGAAGAGATTTCACCGATCGAAGATTTCCAAGGAACGATGAGCCTCTCATTTAGAGATCACCGTTTTGAGCCACCTAAATATTCCATCGAAGATTGCAAAGAGCGAGATATGACTTACTCGCAACCTCTCTTCGTAACTGCTGAATTCACCAACAACATCACCGGTGAAATTAAGTCACAGACCGTCTTTATGGGCGATTTCCCTGTGATGACAAAGCGCGGAACTTTCGTGATCAACGGCACCGAGCGTGTTGTTGTTTCTCAGTTGGTTCGCTCACCTGGTGTGTACTTCGAGCGCAACATTGAAAAGACTTCTGACAAAGATGTCTTTACATCAAAGATCATTCCGGGCCGTGGTGCTTGGTTGGAATTTGAAGTTGATAAGAAGGATCTTGTTGGTGTTCGTATTGACCGCAAGCGTAAGCAATCAGTCACCGTCTTCTTGAAGGCACTTGGCTGGAGCGAAGAACAAATTCTTGAAGAGTTCGGCGAGTTCGAATCAATTCGTGCAACTCTTGAAAAAGATAACGTTAAGACACAAGATGAAGCGCTGCTCGATATTTATCGCAAGCTTCGTCCGGGCGAGCCACCTACAAAGGAAGCCGCACAAACACTTATCGAAAACTTGTACTTCAACCCAAAGCGTTACGACTTGGCCAAGGTTGGTCGCTTTAAGGTTAACAAGAAGCTCGGTCTTGATTTGGAACTTAAGCAGGGTCTGCTAACGATTCAAGATATCGTCGCAACTATTCGCTACCTCGTATCACTTCATAAGGGCGATCTACTTATGGAATACGGCCGCGAAGTTCGCGTCGAGAAAGACGATATCGATCACTTCGGTAACCGTCGACTTCGTACCGTTGGTGAATTGATTCAGAATCAGGTTCGTACTGGCTTGTCCCGTATGGAACGTGTTGTTCGCGAACGTATGACAACTCAAGATGTTGAGGCAATTACTCCTCAGACCTTGATTAACATTCGTCCCGTTGTTGCATCAATCAAGGAGTTCTTCGGAACTTCCCAGTTGTCGCAGTTCATGGATCAGACAAACCCACTTTCTGGCCTCACGCACAAGCGTCGTCTTTCAGCGCTTGGGCCTGGTGGTCTTTCTCGTGACCGTGCGGGCTTTGAAGTTCGCGACGTTCACCCTTCTCACTACGGACGTATGTGTCCGATTGAAACTCCTGAAGGTCCAAACATCGGTCTGATTGGTTCACTTGCAACCTACGGTCGAGTTACAGCCTTCGGTTTCATTGAGACTCCTTATCGCAAGGTTTCAAAGGGTCGCGTAAGTGATCAAGTTGATTACCTAACTGCTGATGAAGAAGATGAACACATCATCGCTCAGGCGAATGCGCCTTTGACTCCTAATAATCATTTCTCTGAAGAGCGTGTACTTGTTCGTCGTCGTGGCGGAGAAGTTGAATACATTCTCGCGGACGAAGTTGACTACATGGACGTTTCACCGCGCCAGATGGTTTCTGTTGCTACTGCAATGATTCCATTCCTTGAGCACGATGATGCTAACCGTGCGTTGATGGGTTCTAACATGATGCGCCAGTCCGTTCCATTGATGCGTGCAGAAGCGCCTCTTATCGGTACGGGTATGGAATTTCGTGCAGCCGTTGATGCAGGCGATGTAGTTGTTGCCACTAAAGCCGGCGTAGTCACTGAAGTTTCTGCAGATGAAGTCAAAGTTATGGCTGATGACTCCACCTACCAAAACTATTCACTACACAAGTTCACCCGTTCCAACCAGGGCACTTCTTACAACCAGAAAGTGGTTGTATCTGAAGGTCAGCGCCTAGAAGTTGGTTCTGTTATTGCTGATGGTCCTTGTACCGAAAACGGTGAAATGGCTCTTGGTAAGAACTTGCTCGTGGCATTTATGTCATGGGAAGGCCACAACTACGAGGATGCAATCATCTTGTCCCAGCGTTTGGTTCAAGACGATGTATTAACTTCTATTCACATTGAAGAATATGAAGTTGATGCTCGGGATACCAAGTTGGGTGCAGAAGAAATTACTCGCGACATCCCTAACGTCTCTGAAGAAGTTCTTGCCGATCTTGATGATCGCGGAATCATTCGCGTAGGCGCCGATGTTGTTCCTGGCGATATTTTGGTTGGAAAGGTAACTCCTAAGGGAGAAACCGAACTCACTCCAGAAGAGCGCTTGCTTCGTGCAATTTTTGGTGAGAAGGCTCGCGAAGTTCGCGATACCTCACTCAAGGTTCCACACGGTGAGTCAGGCAAAGTTATTGGAGTCAAAATCTTCGAAAGCGAAGAAGGCTTCGAGCTTGCTGCTGGTGTTAACCAACTCGTTCGAGTTTATGTTGCGCAAAAGCGCAAGATTCAAGATGGTGACAAGCTCGCTGGTCGCCACGGTAACAAGGGTGTTATTTCGAAGATTCTTCCTCAAGAAGATATGCCGTTCCTCGAAGATGGCACACCTGTTGATGTTGTTCTTAACCCACTCGGTGTTCCAGGTCGTATGAACGTCGGACAGGTTTTGGAAATGCACCTCGGCTGGGTTGCAAAAACCGGCTGGGATGTAAGTGGCATCGATGAGGCGTGGGCCAAGCATCTCCAAGATATTGGAGCAGGCAAGGGCGAAGCCGGAACCAATCTTGCAACACCTGTATTTGATGGTGCGCGCGAGGATGAAGTAACTGGTCTTCTCGGAAGCACACTTAAAAACCGTGATGGTGTTCAACTAGTTGGTACAAGTGGGAAAGCGCGTCTCTTTGATGGTCGAAGTGGCGAGCCATACCCAACACCAATCTCTGTTGGATACATGTACATCTTGAAACTCCACCACTTGGTTGATGACAAGATTCACGCACGTTCAACCGGTCCGTACTCCATGATCACCCAGCAACCACTGGGCGGTAAGGCACAGTTCGGCGGTCAGCGCTTTGGTGAGATGGAAGTGTGGGCTCTAGAAGCTTATGGCGCCGCATACACACTTCAGGAATTGCTCACCATTAAATCTGATGACGTGCTTGGTCGCGTAAAGGTTTACGAAGCAATTGTTAAGGGTGAAAACATTCCAGAGCCAGGCATCCCTGAATCATTCAAGGTGCTTGTTAAGGAAATGCAGTCACTCTGCCTCAATGTAGAGGTTCTCTCTTCCGAAGGTATCGCAATCGAAATGCGCGATACAGATGAAGAAGTGTTCCGTGCCGCCGAAGAGCTAGGTATCAACTTGTCACGAGTTGAGCCAAGCAGCG
>QYPT01000031.1 GCA_007280125.1 Streptomycetaceae bacterium
CAAAGAAGATCACACTGAGTGGATCTGGCAGAGTGCTGGTGATCGCTTTGCCGTATTCGATGATGGCTTGATGCAAATAACGAGTGTTGGTGTTGAGGGCGCTCATTTGTCTTGATGCGGCTTCAACAACTCGCGGATTGCCATGGCCAACGTGTGCAACATTGTTTACTAAGTCCAGGTAGGGACGATTTTGTTCATCAAATAGGTAAGCGCCCTCTCCCCTGTTAATTTGGAGTGGTTTCTTGAAATTGAGTGACAGGTTTTGAGAGAGAACAACTCTGCGCTCACTGCGCAAGGTGTCCTTTGCGAGTTTTGCGTGGGCATCTGTGCCCGTGCTGATTCCTAGAATTAAATTGGGGTTGAGAGAGATTCCACGCCAGAGTGAAATTTCATCTTTGGGTGCGACGCCATAAATATCCATGCCCAGGCCGCAAAGATCGGTGAGCAATTGGAAATGTGTATGCGGTGGCCATCCAACGTTTTCGGTTTCTTTACCCATGCGCCCAACCAGTTGCCCGGCTTTGATTTCCTTACCGATTTCCCATGCTGGCATCGAGTCAATAGATAGGTGACCAAAGAGTGACCAGAAAGGAATTCCCTCTCTTGTCTTATGGCGCAAAACTACAACGGGGCCGTAGTCAAGATGAGTCGCGTTGTTATTAAATATTTCGATGACGCCATCAAGGGGTGCGAATACTTCTGATCCCGCTGGCATGCCAAGGTCGACTCCTAAGTGGAAAGTTCTCGCACTGGGTGAGGTCGTGTTGTAGGCATCTCCTTGATAGACATCTCTGTTCTCGCAGTAATACCCGATAGTGACATCGGCGCCGGTAGCTTCCATGAGCGCTTCGATTTCTTCGGTAGAGCGTGCAATATCGGGGTTATCAAAAGACCAGTTGATATAGGTCTTATTCATTGAAGAAAGAGGCGCGCGCAATACATCAGCCGTTTTGGAGGTGAGTAAGTAATCACGAATCGCTTTAGCGTTTGGATTTGCTTCAAGGCCAATGGCGTTGCGTAATCTAAAGAGTGCGAAATTTGTGTCAAAGGCATCCAGGGCCAAGAGAGTACGTGGGACATCATTTTGGCTAATAGATAAGTACTCGTTGTCAGGATCGTTATCTCGCTGAAGAGCAGCATTGGCAACGCTAGATGCCAGTCTTACCTGCACAAGGTTCATGATGATTTCTAGCTCATGAGGAGTCAGCGGATTGATGCTGTGGTAGCCGCGAACAAATTGGCTGATCTGTTTTACAGGGTCTTCGGATTTAAGGCCGACATATGCCGCAGCAACTGCAACGCCCACAACCTTGGGAGCGTAAATCATGTCGCCGAAATCAATGAGTGAAAGGTGATCGCCATCTTCAATAACGTTGTAATCATTACCGTCGTTATGGATTACCTGCATGGGCAGAGACATCAAAATTGGCTTCACTCGATCTCTGAAATCAACTAATACTTTATGTGCTACTGCTTTAACTTCTGAGTCCTGAATCTTTTCTACCCAGGTAAGCAACTGCTCGGCTTGCAACATATTCCACATAAAGGGTGCGTCGAGCGCATCTCGCTCTTGTGGGGAAACCATGATGGAGCCGATTCTCTTATCAACAGTTGCGATGAGTCGTCCTAGGTGTTCGATCTTCTCAATGTCATGAACATCTTGTGCGCCCCAAGGCTTACCTTCGTGCCATGTAAGTAACCGTGCTACTGAATCATTCTCGATAGTGAAAAGGTGATCACCTGTGGTGGTTTCAACTACTGAGGGCGTTATGTCCAGTCCTGCTCCGTGCAAGTAATTTAGGACGCGGTTTTGAAAGTGCAATGATGCAAGGAGTTTGTGGTCAACCTTTGGATAGATCTTCAAGACATATTTATCTGTGCCCTCAACTTTAAAGTTGATATCGCGCTCACTGGGCAATTCACTCAATGGAGCATCTATCCCCCACTGTTGTGACAATAGGGTGCTTGCTTGTTTTGAGTCCATTGCTTGTCCTATTTTCTATCCGAGGAAGCGAACTTTTCATGATTCACAAGGTATTCCACCATCGCGGCATCTTGGATGCCTAGACCAACACTGAAGTAATAAATAACTTCATCTGGGTTTGTGCGTCCCTTGATGCGTTGATCAAAGAGATCGCCAATTGATTCTGGCTTTGACCATTTACGATCATCACGAGGCAAGGTGACTACAACCGAACCTGCTTGCTTGGAAATCGTCTCGGCGTCATCTCCAAAGACCTTGTCTGCTTTAGCAAGAACTTCTGGAGCCACTTCTACTCGGTTAGGTCCAAAGGAGCCAATAGATATGCATGTCGTCCCTGGCTTTAGCTCTGATGTAACAACAGGCACGATGGAATTTGTGCAGACGAAGACAAGATCGCACTCATTGAGAGCGCTCATATCTGTTGTTGTTTCAACGGGGAAACCTAGGTTGAGAGTCTGAGCGCTTCGGGAGAACCCGATGATTCGTTCTGGTGCAAAAATCTTATGGATTGCTTCTATGTGAGCAATGCCTTGGTGGCCCAAGCCAATAACCCCAACCGTATGTATCGGATTGGTCAGGTGCTTTGCCGCTGCCATGCTTGCTGCGACGGTGCGCCACTTAGTAACAGTCTCGCCATCGAAAAAGAAATCAATGGAACCTGTTACTGGGTTAAGTGCGGCAACAGTTGTTTGCACGACGGAGATATCTCTTTGTGCGTTGGAGGGAATGACGCTTCCAAATTTCACAATGGTTGGACCATCTACGCTGGCACGGGCGATATACGAAAATTGCGCATTTTCACTTTGAGTCAAGATGGCACGAGGGCCCATCACGGCCCGGCCGTTTACGAATTCAATGAAGACCTTCTCTTGAATCTCCATGATTTCGCCAATTTCGCAGAGTGAATCAATCTGCTCCGGGCCAATAAAAATAGGTTGCTTCGTTGCCATATCTGCCAGTCTAGAGATGATTACGCGTAGAAACCAGCGGGCAGGTAATCTCGCATGGCGATAAATGAGGTTAGACTCGGATTATGCGATTCGGATTCACGTTTTTCTGGGCGGTACTGGTCTCGACTTTCATGATTTTCACTACTCGCAAAAAGGTCCTGGAAGATAAGAATCTCACCTCAGTTAATTGGGATCTTTATAAATTAAAGCTGAGCCAAACATGGTGGACCGGATTCCTTGCAGCATCCATGTTGTTGACTATTTTCTATCTCTTAGTCACCTTCGGTATCACCAAGTAAATTAACTAGGGTCTTTGAAAACTAACTAGGGTCTTTTTCGCCCCATCGTGGACTTGTACTGCGAGGTGGGTAGATGGAATCTCGCAATAAAACAATCGCTGGTGATTTCTCTTTCGCGCGTTTGGTGAGTACGCCTTCTAAAGTCTTTAGATCTGCTTCGATGAATTCAAGTCCAAAGGCAGATGCCAGTTGGCCCCAATCAGGATTGAAGAGATCCACTCCACGCTCCGGGTGATTCATCACTTGCTGATCAAAGCGCAACATTCCGTATCCACCATCATCGTGAAGCAAAATTGTTACGGGCAATTTCTCCTGAGCAACTGTGGCTAATTCACCCAGACCAAATGCGATTCCGCCATCGCCACATACAACAAGAGTTGTGTATCCGATGGAGGATGGACCAATGCTTGCTGGTAATCCAAAGCCGAGAGTTCCCCAGCCAACTGGGTAAGCAATATGTCGAGGTTTCTTCGTTGAACTATAAACACCAGTCCAGTAACCAGAAATTGCCATATCGCAGACAATGTAATTCTCATCTGGCCACGCGTTATCAATTGCTTGAACAAGGGCCATACCTGCTTTGCCTTTATCACTGGAAGCAATTCTGGCGCGAGCTTTGTCACAGACTTGCGAAACATTTATCCATGGCTCTTGCGCAGGAAGATCCATCAATCCAGTGACGTATGTAGTTAATTGATCTGTCGTGATTGAGAGAGTTGCTTTAACATTGCGAAGAGTCACCGCAGGGTTTGCATCGATAACGCAGACTGTCTCTGGAAACGGAATACTCCAATTCTTTGTATTCATTCCATCTAATTGACTACCTAAAACAATGAGCGCATCAGATGATGCCAATATCTCTGCAACTTCAGGTTCGTGAATTGGCAAGGTAATGTAATGAGAACTTCCTGCACCTATCCCCCGGCCTGCAAATGATGTAAAGATTGGAGCGCCCAGGTGTTCTGAAAGGGCTTTAATTTCTTCACTAGCCTGCGTTGCACCGCCACCAGCCCAGATTGCAATCTTCTTTTTATCTTTGAGGGCGCCAAATAGTGGTGAATTATTAATTACTTCATTGCGTGAGTTAACAAAATAATCTATGCAAAACATAGAGGCATGGGGAGCTTCTCCGGTATATGTTTGATTCAAAACATCAGCTGGAACACCGATATATCCGGCGCCTGTTGGCGGGGCCACTAACAGCGCTAGGAAATCAACAACGGCGCTGATGGCTTCTTCGGCAGTGGTAGTACTCCTAGCAAGAATCCATTCGGTGCCTTCGCACGAAACCTTCTTTGAAAGTGGTCTAAATAGCGAGGCCTGATCTGACATCTCATGCAAAATTCCACGTGCACCGCTTGCCGATCTATTTCGCATGGGAGTCTCTGAAGAGATAACCAAAATAGGTGAGCCAGAAATCGCTGCTTCTCCGAAGGCGCCTAAAGTATTTGCAGCCCCTGGTCCGGTAGTGGTGAGCGCAACGGAGAGCTTTCCTGTTGCGCGCGCCACACCATCGGCGGCATAAACACAACTTTGTTCGTGGCGCACACCAACTATTTCAGGTCGCCCTGGTGCGATTGCGTTCCAGAAACCTAAATTGTGAACTCCGGGAATTCCAAAGACCTTAGTAATGCCCGCTTCTGCGAGTAAATCTAAGATAACGGCAGCAACTGTGCGGCTGGCGGATTCCATGGTCACACACTAGCGTCATTTTGGTATTTTCCTCTTCTGGGACAGAATGGGCCTATGTTCACATCAACTAATCCAGCAAATACATCCGAAGTAATAGCCACTGTTCCTGAAGCCACTGCGGCCGAAATTGTTGCGGTAATGCGCACAACGAAAGCAGCGCAGAAAGGTTGGGCGAAACTTCCGGCCCCAACGCGCGGGCGAATCATTGCAAATGTTGGACGTTTGGTGGAACGCAATAAAGAGGTCTTAGCGCAATTGATCACCAAGGAAATGGGCAAGGTTTATCCAGAAGCCCTCGGTGAAGTGCAAGAAGTAATTGATACCTGTGATTTCTTCCTAGGTGAAGGTCGCCGTATGTATGGACAGACCGTCCCAAGCGAGATGCAGAATAAGAATCTATTTACTTTCAGAATGCCAGTGGGAAATGTTTTTGTTATCACTGCAGGAAACTTCCCAACGGCTGTTCCATCGTGGTACATCGTGCCGGCGCTTCTTTCGGGAAACTCTGTCGTATGGAAGCCATCAGAATTCACACCAGCTGTTGCACTTGCTCTGACTGAGATTTTCCACGCAGGTGGCGTTCCAAAAGATATCTTGATGACAATCGTTGCCGATGGCGCAGAAACTTTTGCTGCGCTAGAAACTGGCCTGAACGAGGGCCTTATCAATAAGGTGGGCTTCACTGGATCCACAGAAGTTGGCAAGAAGATCGGCGCCAAGACTGGTGAATACATCCAGAGCGCATGCCTTGAATTGGGCGGAAAGAACCCAATGGTGGTTATGCCAGATGCAAATATCGACCTTGCGCTAGATGGCGCTCTCTTTGCTGGATTTGGAACCGCGGGTCAGCGTTGCACATCACTTGGCACGCTCTGGTTGCACGAATCCATCTACGAATCATTCTTAGCTAAATTCACAGCGCTGGTAGAAAACGCCTCCGTTGGCGATCCATTTGCTGATGTTCTCTTTGGTCCAATGATCAGCGAGAAATATCTAGATAATCACCTGGGTCACCTCAAAATGATTCAACCTCATCATAAAGTTTCAGGATCTACTTCTACGGGGCGAATCAGCGCAAGCAATCCTCGTAAGGGCTTCGTCGGAGATCCAGATAAGGGCGTATTTGCTCACCCAGTTATTGTTTCTGGAATTACAAAGGCTGATGCTCTCTATAGCACTGAAACTTTTGGCCCACTTGTCACTGTCGGAAAGTTCTCGACTCTTGATGAAGCGATTGAACTTGGCAATGGCCACGGATACGGTCTTTCATGTGCGATCTATACAACGGATCCACAGAACGTTTGGCGCTTTAGAGAAGGAATCTCGGCCGGAATGGTCTCTATCAATAACTCAACATCTGGCGCAGAAGCACACCTCCCCTTTGGTGGAAACGGCTTGAGCGGAAATGGTTCTCGTCAAAGTGGTATCTGGGTGCTGGATCAATTCACTCGTTGGCAATCAATGAACTGGGATTGGTCAAATAAACTGCAGAAAGCACAGATGGATGTCATTGAAATCCATCATGACCCATCATTTGATCTGAAGTCCTAACAACTTCATGTCACTGCCAGTCGAAGTTGATGTAGTAATTGTTGGTGGAGGCGTCATGGGCGCTTCCGCTGCTTTCCACTTAGCTGAAGCTGGCGTCTCAGTCATACTCTTTGAAAAGAATGAACTGGCTAGTGGTTCGACATCCAAAGCAGCAGGTGGCGTACGAGCTAACTTCTCGGATGCATTCAATGTTGCACTAGGAGCTAGGTCATTAGACCTCTTTGCGAAATTCAATGATCGACCTGGATATGAAATTGACCTTCATAGAGCCGGTTATCTCTTTGCCTTAACTAAGCAAGAAGATGTTGACCTCTTTGAAAAATCTACGGAAATTCATAGAAGCTTCGGCGTTGAATCCCACATGCTTACCCCTGACGAAGCCAAGAAAATCTCTCCCCTGTTGGAGACTTCCGATGTCTTGGCCTGTTCTTTCACACCCAACGATGGTCACTGCACTCCTGAGGCTGTTGTACTTGGTTATGCGCGAGGTGCGAAACAGCTCGGTGCCACAATCCTTACAGGCGTTGAAGTAACAAATATCGTCGTGGTCGATGGAGAAATCACCTCCGTTGAGACAACTGCCGGAAATGTAAAGACGCACACTGTTATTAACTGCGCTGGTGCATGGTCCCCACAAATTGCCGCGATGGTTGGATTAGACCTGCCAGTAACTCCATACAAGCGCGAACTAGTAATTACTGAAGCACTGGATGAATCTTTCGCTGACTTGCCTGCACAAATGCCGATGACGATTGATTACTCATCATCGCTCTACTGGCACCGCGAGGGCAAAGGTCTCTTGATGGGATTTTCCGATAAGAGCACACCCGTTGGTTTTGATCTCATGCGCGATCCTGACTTCCTGGAAAAACTTGGCGAAATCGCAATCCATAGAGCCCCTCGTTTGATGGATGTCGGTATCGGCAAAGGTTGGGCTGGCTTATATGAAGTAACCCCCGATCACAATGCGATTCTTGGTGAGTTCACAAAGGTTTCACGATTCTTCTATGCCACAGGCTTTAGCGGTCATGGATTCTTGCAAGGACCAGCTATTGGTGAAATCTTGCGTGATCTCTACCTAGATAAGCAACCATTCGTGGAAATCAAACAGTTAAGCGCGGTTAGATTCCAGGGTTCTGGTCAATTGCGTCCCGAGTACAACATCGTTTAGTAGGTAGGCTTGTTGTATGACTGATCGACAAGAATTTACAGTGCTCCGCACCTATGAGGATTTTGAGCTTCGTGAATACCTGCCTTGCGTCATCGCAGAGGTCAAGGCTTCTGCTCAATACTCAACTGCAACAAGCAGCGCTTTCGCTTCATTATTCAACTACATTTCAAAGGGAAATAAGTCATCGGAGAAGATTGCGATGACTGCCCCGGTAATCACCGCCCAAAAAGCAGATAGTTCTGAATCCGCCGAATGGTACGTCTCCTTTGTAATGCCATCAGGTAGCACCTTTGGCCACTTGCCACATCCCAACGATTCACAGGTTAAATTGCGCGAATTAGATTCGGAAACATGTGTTGCCAAATCATTCCGCGGAAGAGCAACCGATGAATTATCAAGAAAGATGGCCATAGAGCTTCGCGCAAGTGCTTCAAAAGCCAACATCGCACTCTCTGTTGAAACCCGAATCTGTCGTTTTGATCCGCCATTTAAACCAGGCTTTTTGCAGTACAACGAGATCGTAATTCCTGCGCATCTTTAAGGATTAAATCACTAAAAGGTAACTGCGGTTAAACGACTATCTCCTTGTGGGTGCAAGTAGAAGAAAATCCACTGGTCAGAGCGATCTTTTTGAGTCGCTGAGTATTTTTCTTGGCATTCTATGTTTAACTGAAGGCATGACCACGTTAAGAAAAGTTGCTGTTGTAACTGGAGCCAGTTCAGGAATTGGTGCCGCCACTGCCCTACTGCTCGCCCAAAATGGCTATCGAGTATTTGCCGCTGCCCGTCGTTTCCCGCGCTTAGAAGAGCTCGCGGGCCGTAACGAAAATATCGAAGCGCATCTCTTAGATGTTACTGATCAATCGAGTGTCGATGCGTTCGTACAGTCAATTGCCGGGATAGAAATAGATATCTTAGTAAATAATGCAGGTGGGGCATTTGATTCATCGTCAATATTGGATTCAGATCCAGCGCTCTGGATGAAGAGTTTTGATGTCAATGTTCTCGGATCCCTAAGAATGACCAAAGCAATCGCTCCTTTGATGATTCAGGCAGGTAAGGGTCATATCGTTGTTTTAACGTCAACTGCCGGACATGTCGCTTATGAAAATGGCGGAAGTTATGTTGCCGCAAAGTTTGCCGAACGATCACTTGCAAATACGTTAAGACTCGAACTTAATGGGACACCAATTCGAATTTCAGAGATCGCGCCAGGAATGGTTAAAACGGATGAATTCGCAATTGTGCGAAACGCAGGGGATGCAGTGAAAGCCGCAAAAGTTTATGAAGGTGTAGAGCACCCTCTGACGGCCGAAGATATCGCTGAGTGTATTTATTGGACTGTGAATTTGCCCTCGCATGTAAACATTGATTCGATGACCATCCGCCCAGTAGCTCAGGCAGC
Organism: Streptomycetaceae bacterium; assembly: GCA_007280125.1. Classification (GTDB taxonomy): domain Bacteria; phylum Actinomycetota; class Actinomycetes; order Nanopelagicales; family Nanopelagicaceae; genus QYPT01. The sequence goes on from QYPT01000031.1 coordinate 9,053, forward strand.
AAATCACAAAGTCCATCGAACAGGAAAGTAAGGCTTTAAGAAATAGCGAGCAAGGTTTAACTTAGATCTCGGATTCACCAACTTTGGTGCGCTGTGAGGGGTTCGAACTAAAGTCCTACGCTCTCCAACCATAAATTGGCCATGAGTTGATGTCCCAATACCGTTGGGTGGATTCCATCTTCTGCAAGGGCAACCATTGAAAGTTCTTTCGCCTTCGCGGTGAAGAAGGTATCAAAGGGAACTGTCTTTGCCCCAAATTCTGCGGCCATCTTATAAACGACTTCGATTTTAGGATCTAAATCTTCTCTCCATGTTTTCATCTCATCTCGAACTTCAAGTAAGAATGGCTCACATAGAACCAATTCAGGATCGCCATGTGCAGCAGTGGCTCTCAAGACTCGACGGTAGCGATCTTCGAAATCCTCAATGCTCGTCACATCATTGTCATCGTATCGACGCCATGTGTCGTTGATACCAATAGCAACTGAGACCAAGGTTGGGTTGTGGGCTAAGACATCGGTTTCCCAGCGAGCTTCCAGATCAATCAGGCGATGACCACTGGTGCCGACGTTAATGATCTTTCCAGGCAATCGTCCAGAGTTGGCAATATTGAATACGTACCCATCGCCAAATGGTGGAGCAACTTCGCGGCCGCAATCGGTGACGCTATCGCCTATAAATACAGTGGTCTGTGACATGGGCATACCTTACCCAAGAGATTTAATAGTTTTGATAAATCGGGGAATATTTGAGCCACCGTCGCTGTTATAAACCTTCCCTGCATGAATTCCATGGAGGCACCATGGCATTTCCTGTACGGGAGATGGAGTCGGTATTTCCACTAACCAGAATGCAGCTCACGAGCACAACCACGAAGAACATCTATGGGAGACGTTAAAGAGTTCTGAAGGACTGGAAAAAGCCAGCGTACTTGCTGAATTGGCACACAGTGCAATGCATAGACAAGACTGGAAGGAGGCCCTGGCATTTTCTGAAACAGCAATTGATGTATTCCTTTCTCTGACGGAAAGTTACGATGAGAACGACCTAGCGCAGGTCTATTTAGGAATGGCATTTGCCTTACACAAGCTCGATAGGAATCCTGAGGCAGTGGTAAAGGCGCAAGAAGCGTGTGCACTTTATGCCGAGATAGATTCATCGCGCCTTCTTATGGCACAACGAAACCTAGGTGTCTTCCTGAAAGAGGCTGGGCAGTTTGAGGAGGCTGCGCAATCCTTCAGAGAAATCATCGCAACTCGGCCAATCGATGATGAAGAGATTTTCTTGGGTAAAGATCTCTACAACCTTGGCAACGCTCTCGAAGAACTTGGGCAATATCAAGAGGCAATTGAACTGCTGACACAAGCACGGCCGATAGCAAAATCGCATAGTGCCGTAGGTTTAACACTTCTATGTGATGTCTCCCTTGCTAAGAGCTACTTAAAAACTGAGCAGATTGACCAGGCAATTTCAACGGCCACCTTGGCTGTCGAAGAAGCAACCTTGGCTCAGAATCACGGCTTGGTCATGGAATCTTTGACAGTGCGTGCTCGCGGGAATTTGGCGCAAAGAAACTTTGATCATGCTCTCTTTGACCTTAAAGGCGGGAAGGATCTCTACATCAAGAACGAGAGCGACCCACGGTGGGCGTTAGTGATTGATGCCGAGTCAGTTATCGCCGAGATATTTGAGATTCAAGGCGACGAGGAACGTGCGAAAGAAACGCGTTCGCGAATCGCCCTGATAACAGAAAACTCAATGTAGTCCGCAGATCTGAGTTAATTGTTGGGAAATCGAAATAAAAGGCAGGAACCTCATGCAGATAATCGAGAGGTTCCTGCCTTTTATCGAGCAATACAGTGAAGAACTTAGAGCGCTACTACAAAATCAATCTCAACGAGTATGCCGTTTAAGTCTGATCCCACAGTTGTGCGCACTGGATATGGCGCAGTGAAGAATTCGCTGTAAGCAGCGTCGTATTCTTTGAAATCGCGAAGCACTTCTTGAAGGTGAGTAGTTACTTTAACTACCTGGCTAAATGTTGCGCCTTTGGCATCTAAAACCTTTTGCAGGTTTCTCAGCGTCTGACGAGTCTGCTCGCCAACTCCGCCTTCGACAATCTTTCCTGTTACAGGATCAGCTGGACCCATTCCGCACGTGTATAAGAATCCATGTGCAACTACGCCGTGGGAATAAGTACCTCCGGGTGGTGGTGCGCCTACTGCGTTGACGTGTTCCATGCTCATTACTTCCCTTCGGATACTTTTTCTCTTAGAAGAATGTGTGTACGCAATCAATCACATCATACTGAGCATTGACGATTGGCAACAGACGCCATTTATCAAAGTTGGTGCAGGGGTGAGTGATGCCGCAGCCGATGATGTCACCCACTGAAAGTCCTGGTTGGGTGACATTCATATATGCATGCTGGTCATTGAGCTTTTCAATAGTCGCTGAGTAACTGGTGACCTCGCCTATATAACGCTTAATAGGAGATGGGTTATTAACGTCATTTCCTGCATCACGTTTTCCGAAGTTAAGAATTGCAAGGTTGCTCTCTGGAATGCTCAATACACGTGACCATATTTCCATGGCAGGGCGGAGGCGCTTTTCTTCAGGTTCTCCAACAAAGGGGTTAGATTTTTCGTACCCGATGAGGTCATTAGTAATGTAGGCGCCACTTCTTAAAACGATGCGCGATGGCCCGTTGAACTCTGAGAACTCCTCAACGACGTAGTCGAAGAATGAGGTTCCACCAGCGGAAAGAATAATCTCTTGATTTCCCAAGTAGGGCGCGACAATGTTCGCCGCAGCCACAATCTTGCGCAATAGATTTCGGACCGGATCTACTTCTTTGGGGATGCGGTCAATACCAGCGAAGGCGCCTTCAAAACCTGTAACTCCACGAATCTTAAACCGTGAATCCTTCTGTATCTCCTCAACTAATTCTTTGACGCCCTCGAGGGTGCGAATTCCGGCCCTGCCATTGGTATCTCCTATTTCAAGAAAGACATCGAGCCTGGCATGAGGCATACCAACAATTGCATCCTTAGCGATTTTGAAACCGACAAGAGAGTCAAGGTAGAAAAAGATTTCAACCCCGTCGACTTCATTTCGCTTTGCGATGTCCTCAATTGAGGTGGGTTCGACCACTTCGTTTGCTATGAAAATTCTTTTGAAACCAAAATCCAAGAAGACATTTGCTTGAAAGTAATTAGCAACGGTGAGTGCCCAAGCGCCAGCATTTGCCTGGCGTTGAACAAGTTGTGGTGCCATCGGCGTCTTTGCGTGGGGTGCAAACAAAACATTGAGGCCTTTGCAATAGTTAGCTAAGAGATCAATGTTGTGGCTAAGGGCGCTCTCCTTCAGGGCCATAACTGGGAACTGAAAGCCTGAGGTAAAAAGGTTGGGCTTGGAGGCCAGGAATTTCTCAATTGTTTGCCCATGAGCGGCTATCGGAAAGCCCTTATGGCGAGCAGATATCACTTCCTGCCCCAATTGAAGCAGCTGTGAATTCACGCTCGAACGCTACCAACAACGACTCACAAGCGCGAGGAAATGGGTCTGGATATTTCACACTGTAAGAATCTCCGAACCTCTCTACAATTTCGCCGTTCGAAAACTCCATGAATCCCCCTTGATCAAGAAGGTCAGCGCCAATTTCGCTGACATGTTTCGCGAAGCAGTTTCTGGGCATAAAGATGGAAAGCCTGACTGGGTCACGAGCATCGAAAGTGGCGATGCCGGACTCTTTAAAGAAGATGGCGCGGTCTGGCAGGTTCACGGATCTGCTGCAACGTTGGTCGGTGGAATACGCGCCTTGTTATTGCAGGCGGCTCACCCGGCACCGCTAAGCGGCGTTGCTCAACATTCGCGCTATGAGAGCGATCCATTGGGACGCCTTGCAGGAACAACGCGATGGCTAACGATTACAACCTTTGGTTCTACCGAGGCAATCGCTAAAGAGGCTGCCCGTGTAAACACTATGCACTCTGGTGTTTCAGGTGAGTACACAAAGAAAGATGGTGCCCACTCGCATTATCGTGCGGCTGACCCGCGCTTCTTACTCTGGGTGCATTGCGCCTTTACCGATTCATTCTTGAAGGCCCACCAAAGTCTTGGATACTCAATCACCGATGGCGCAGATGAGTATGTGAAGGATTGGGCAAAGAGCGCGATTCCGCTTGGACTAACGAATGCTCCATTGAGCGTTGCCGAACTTGAGGCATGCATGGATGACTTCCGAGTTAATGATTTGGCACATTCTGCGCCGACTAACGACGTGGTTCGTTTTATATTGAATCCACCATTTGGTCGCGCCGCAATGATCTTCTACGGAGTACTCGCCAAAGCTGCCATCTGTACTTTGCACGATAACGAACTTGCAATCCTTGAACTCAAACGCCCCCGCAAGATTTGGTTAAAGATTGCTCGAGCAATGCTTAATGTATTTACAGCAGTGCTTGGATCAGAATCCCCTAGCCAACATGTTGCTCGTGAGCGACTAGCTGGATTAGCGCAATCCTCACCTGTCACCATCTAGCCGAATCGCGGCTCAATTCCTGCTGCGACAAGAGTTGATACTGCGCCAAAGCAACGGAATGCTTCTTCCATTGTTGCCAAGGTAAAGCTGACTTCGCGGTCTCCTGTTTTCTTAACTCCTGGAATATGGCACGCAGCTATTACCGGTTGAGTTGAATCAAATTGAATGCGGTAAGTAAAAGGACCTTGTGGTGGTTCTACAGGAATGATCTTTGCAATGGATTTTTTCGCCGCTTCTTCAATCATCGGCATGGTCACCTCTGGAGTAAGGCAAATTGCCGTGTAGCGATCTACGCATTTCTTGACTGCAACCCCACGTGCGTTTGGCGCATAAGTCTTGGCATCTGCAACCGTTAAGTCGTCACCTGTAACTAAAACTACTGGGACTCGCAAGGAAGCAGCCATTTGAGTATTCATATATCCCTCGCTGCACTCGACTTCGTTGAGCCAGATTCCCGTGTATGTGTTTCCGAGATAGGTATGAGAAAGGATTCCTTGCTTTCCTGCACCTGTGTGATATCCCAAGTAGGCAACGGCGTCTACACCAGAATCAATTCCCTCAATCATGGAAAAGGTCTTGTGACGGCCTGAAAGCAATTGAGCCCTACCGTCCAAGCGATCAATAAGTAGGTTGCGCATTACATTGTGGGCTTCATTAATCACGATTTCAGTTGCTCCGCCGGCCACAAAACCTCTCACCGCAGCGCTTGCTTCATCAGTCATAATCTTGCGGAAATAATCCCAGCGCGGGTTACCAGGAAGACAATCATCTGGATGGGTCACTCCCGTGACGCCTTCCATATCAATTGAAATAAGAACCTTCATTCTCTTCACCCCTCCTGGAACATTGTTGGGACCGATGATAAAAGCTTTTTCGTATACTCGTGTGTTGGACGATTGAAGATCTCTTCATTGGTTGCAACTTCAACCAATTTTCCCAGGTTCAAAACGCCAATACGATCACAGAGGTACTTAACCACTCCCATGTTGTGAGAGATAAAGAGATACGTCAGACCAAATTCCTTCTGCAAAGATTTCAATAGATTGATTACCTGTGCCTGGACCGATATGTCCAGCGCTGATGTTGGCTCATCTAATACGACCAACTTAGGCTGGGTAACTAGCGCTCTTGCTATCGCAACACGCTGGCGCTGCCCGCCACTGAACTGATGGGGCTTGCGATCCAAGTGCTCCTCCCTCAAGCCAACGGCTCGAATGAGTTTGAGGATATTTTCAGAACTACCCAGAGTGCTTCTTTTCTCTTGGCTCAAGAACTTTAGGGGCTCTTCAATAATTTGGCGAATACTCATTCTTGGATCTAGCGATGAGCGCGGATCTTGGAAGACAATTTGGATATCCCCATAAGGGAAAGTGTTCTTACTATCAGTACCTGCGATAATTTCGCCGTTAAAGATGATCTGACCTGAATCAACGCTCTCTAAGTTCATCAATAGATTAGCGATAGTAGATTTTCCTGATCCAGATTCGCCAACCAAGCCAAAGACTTCGCCCTGTTTGATCTCAAAAGAAACATCACTCACTGCATGGTTGGCATGTTTGACGTTCTTCGTCTTGAAGTGGAACGTTTTATTCAGGTGTGAAACCTGCAATATGTTCTCTGTCATTATTTCTCCACTGTTTCTGCGGCCCAACAAGCTACAGAGTGAAGATCCTTGGCAATTCTTAGCATCGGCCTGACTTCACATGCCTCAAACTTCTTCGGGCAACGTGGTGCGTAGATGCACCCTTCTGGACGATGTCGCAGATCAGGAAACTCGCCTGCGATTGTCTCTAACAAATTATCTCGGTCTGCAATATCTGGCAGTGACTTGATAAGAGCTTGAGTGTAAGGATGCTGAGGCTTACGAAGAACCTCGGAAACTATTCCTGACTCAACGACCTCACCAGCGTATAAAACTGTCACCCGTGAACAACTATTTGCGATAACTCCTAAATCGTGGCTGATAAGCAAAACTGCGGTTCCGTGATCCTTGGCCAATTTTGCAATCAAATTCAAGATTTCCGCTTGCACTGTTACATCGAGTGCGGTTGTTGGCTCATCTGCAATCAAGAGCGTTGGGTTGGCCGCCATTGCCATCGCAATCACAACACGTTGTCTCATTCCCCCGCTGAGCTGGAAAGGATATTGATTCTCTACTACCTCTGGCTTAGAGATTAAAACCTCTTCTAGCGCAGTGCGAACCTTTGCAAGGGCTTCAGTCTTGGTTAACTCGCTATGGCGGCGAATCACGTGGAAGAGCTGCTTACCGATGGTCATCGTCGGATTAAGCGCTGTCATCGGCTCTTGGAAAACGAAACCAATCCTTTTACCGCGTAGCTTGGCAACTTCAACTTCAGATGAAGCCAATATATCAATGCCATTGAAAACGATACTTCCGGATGAAAACTTAGTAATTTGCGTGGGTAGCAACTTTGAAATCGCTAACGCCGTTACAGATTTACCTGAGCCCGATTCTCCAACAAGCCCAACAATCTCTCCAGGACCAATGTGAAGCTCAACATTTTTTAGAATGCTGGCCGAAGCGCCTTGGGTATCAAATGACAGTGAGAGATTCTTAATCTCAAGCACGAGTTCGCTCATCACTCACCTGCCTTGGGGTCAAGCAGATCTCGGATTCCGTCACCAATAATGTTAAAGACAATTACGGCAATAAAGATTGCAGCACCGGTAAATGTTGGATACCACCATTGATCTAATAGGTAATTCCACCCAGTGCTAATCATTGCGCCCCACTCAGGTGTGGGCGGCTGCGCTCCTAGACCCAAGAATCCCAACGTGGCAATCAACAAAATGGCATCGCCAATATCCAATGAAGTCTGCACAATAATCGGTGTTAATAGATTTGGAACAATGTGGCGGCGAACAATCCACGGTGAACTGACTCCAAAAGTCTTGGCAGCTTTGACGAATAAGGTGTGCGAAACGGATAGTGCCTGCGTTCTAGCCAATCGCGTATAAATCGGTAACTTTACAATCGCAATTGCCAGCGCCGCGTTAACAATGCTGGGTCCAAGAGCTGCGGATAGAGCAAGGGCTAAGACAAGTGTTGGAAAAGCAAGAAGCACATCAGTGCTGCGCATAATCACTTGATCTATCCAGCGACCAATGAATCCAGAGAAAGAACCAATGAATGTGCCCACTAAGGCAGAAAGCAATATCGCAAAGAGAGCAATACCGACCGAGACTCTCGTGCCTGCAATGATGCGACTGAAAATATCGCGCCCTAGTTCATCGGTTCCAAAATAATGCAAATGCCCAGGGGGTAGGAGACGATCTTCGGGCTTGGCATCAGTCGGCGAGTACGGTGTGAGAAGCGGTGAGAAGATTCCCACGAAGGCAATGACGCAGAGAGAAAAGAATGCGCCTCGAGTAAATGGGTTTCTGATGAGTTGGCGAATCGCTTTCATTTTCCTACTTCCTCGTCTGTGGGTCGAGGGAGTAAACCAATAGATCTACCAGCAGATTGATAATCACATAGGCAAGGGCGATGACTACGGTGAATCCCATGATTGCAGGGAAATCGCGCCCGAGGATTGAATCAGTTACATACTTGCCCATTCCTGGCCAATCAAAAACTGTTTCTGTTACAACCGCACCACCCAGTAGTGATCCAAAGGAAAGTCCAATAATTGTTATCGAAGGAATGAGAGCATTTCGAAGCGCATATCTGACTACTAAGAATTTATGGCTCAACCCGTTTGCCCGTCCGGTGAGGTAATAATCTTGCGAGAGAGCATCGAGCATGCTGGATCGCACTTGACGCACGATGAAGGCCAATTGCACATAACCCAGAGCCAGAGATGGCATAACAAGATGTTTCAATACATTAATAAAAGTCTCTTTATCTCCGCCAAATAGCGCATCGATGAAATAGAAGCCCGTGATTGTCTTCGGGGAGCTTAATTCGATATCTAACCGGCCAGAGGCAGGTAGCCATCCCAGTTTGGCGTAGAAAATCAAAATCATTACTAATCCACCCCAAAAGAGAGGGATTGAAACGCCGCCGACAGCAAAGAGGCGAATGACATAATCTGAAAAAGTGTTCTTCTTTACTGCAGCAATAACTCCAAGGGGAATTCCAATTCCAATTGCAAGCAGGAAGGCCACTGTTACTAGTTCTAGCGTTGCTGGAAAGAAAGCCAAAATCTCTTGCGTAATGGGCTGTTGGCTACGGATTGAAGTTCCGAGGTTTCCATGAAAAAGATTAGATAAGTATTTAAAATATTGAACTGGAAGCGGTTTATCCAAGCCAAACTGGCTTCTTATCGAGTTTAAGGTCTCTTGGCTTGGGTGCGGACCTGCAAGCGCTGCAGTAGGGTCCCCAGGCAACACATGTGCCATCAAAAATGTAATGACGCTTACTCCGAAGAGCACAATCACAAGCATCGCTAGGCGAGCACGAATTAGTCGTAACACCAAATGCCTTCCTAGTTTATTGAACTCTCTGATCTGGCAGAAAAATCACTTCGGCCCTACCAATCCTAGGATTATAGGGCCGAAGTGACTTCACAAAACAACTACAAACTATGCCTTATACATAGTTTCTAGGTTGTAGATCTGCTCAATCATTGGATTGTAAACAAAGCCCTTTACATCGGTACGAAGTGCCAAACGATAGTTCATCTGGTACAAGTAACCATATGCGGCTTCTTCTACAACAATCTTCTGAGCTTGGATATAAAGCGCTGTGCGCTTCTTTTGGTCAGTGATACTTGCCGCGCTGCGGATTAACTTATCGACAGCAGGGTTCGAGTAGAACGAGCGGTTTCCAGCAAGTCCAAAGTTTCCGGAATCAAACCAGAAATTCATGAACATTGAAGGATCTGCGTAGTCAGGACTCCAAGTACCAAGACATAGGTCGAAGGTTCCTGCATCAATCATCTTTCGCGCAGTTGCATACTCTGTCAGTTTCAAGTTAACAGTGATGCCAGCTTTGGCCAAGTTATCCTGAATCAATTGAGCTTCGGAAGCCCACCAGCTCTTACGAGCCGAATACAAGAGGTCCAGACTCAAGTTTGTTACTCCGGCTTGAGCAAGGAGAGCCTTAGCCTTTGTGACGTTAGTTGTGTATTGGAATCCCTTTGGATCTTGTCCCCACATGCCATCAGGAATTGGACCATTCATTTGCGTCGCATTTCCAGCTTGCGTGGCAGCCATTATTCCTTGGTAGTCAAGAGCGTAGCTAATTGCCTGACGAACAAGCGTGTTCTTTAGAGCAGCATTGCCTTTGCCACTGTTGATGTACATGATGTCAACTGTAAGGCTTGGCTTATTAATGACAGTGTTTCCATCTTCTTTAGCAACGGCAGCGTACTGATCTGAAGTGATTCCTTCAGCAATATCGATCTCGCCCTTACCTAATTGCAAACGCTGCGATGAAGCATCGCCAACAATTTTGAAGAGTACTGTCTCAAGTACTGGCTTCTTTCCGCCATAGAACTTGTTCTGTTCTAACTTAAGGTATTGACCTTTCTTCCACTCAGTCAGTACATATGCACCTGAACCTGCAGTGTGATCGGCCAAATATGCCTGTCCACTGTCGCCGTTAACGGCTTTAGAAGCAGTTGCTGGGTTAACGATTCCACCGTAGTTACCAGCTAGCGTGTAGAGGAACTGCGGTGATACCTGATTGAGTACAAAGACCACTGTCTTAAGGCCGTTTGCTCTAACCGATGCAATCGCTGTGAAGTTATCTGCAGGGCCTTTGGCAACCTTGAGTAGGCGCTCAAAGGTGTACTGCACGGCTTTCGCAGTAACAGCTGTTCCATCTGAGAACTTTTGGCCAGATTTAATTGTGAATGTGTAGGTTAAGTGATCTCGGGAGATTCTCCATGCCGAGGCCAGGCCTGGGACAACATCAGTGCTTGCACCGTTATATTCAACTAAGCGTTGGTAGCAAGGATATGTAATCTTCCATTGTGCGTTATCCATTGTTGCCGCAGGATCTAGGTAATCAAGATCTGCAGACATGCCAACCACAAGGGTTGTTTTACTTATTGCTGCATTTGCAGGACCAGAAGCAATCATGCCAAGGGCAAGAGCGCCCACCACTGCAAACACCGAAACTGCTGAAAAGCGCGCACGCAATCGTTGAGTCATTGTTTTCCATTCTTTATTAGTCTTTATTGGGCACTTAAGTGTGGTCATGGTGCCTTTAGAGCAGAGTCAAGTCAAGGGCGAATTGCCCGTTCAATGAGGTGATTTTAAATAGGTATGAATTACGGGCGCAAAAACGCCAGGAATTGCACGATCAAGCAATTCCAGTACTCCATCTAATGGAGTGGCTGAGCTTTCTGAAATATAAAGTTTTGTTACCTTAGCTAATTCGACAACCTTCGTGTGCAATATTCCTCCAAGAGGAAAAGCACCTCCCCCAATTACTACTTCGAAATCTTCATTTCCACCACAGAGTCTCTTTGCGGCAAGAGCCACCTGCATTAATTCATCAACAGCCTTATCGACAATCGAGATTGCGAATTCATCCCCGGCTTCTGCAATCTCTATAACTTCCTTAGCAAAAGTTGCGATGCTATGAACAGGGCGGGGGAAATTATGAACACGATCTGCTAAATAATCTGGATCAGTATCAAAGAATTCACATGCGCGTTTGAGTAAAACTGCACTGCCACCACGTCCATCTTTTTCGCGCAGCGCACTGTTAAGGCCCAAGCGCCCAATCCAATAAGCGCCACCTTCATCGCCAATCAAGTATCCATCTCCACTTAATTCATGGACCGAAGTTCGCGAATTTCCAACTGCAAGTGCAGCAATACCCGTACCCATGATGATGACAACGCCGTCACCACGAATTGCTGCTTGAGATGCACTAATAGCATCTGAACAGAGCCAGAGTTCGGTGATATTGAATGCAGAAAAGAGCGCGTCCTTGAGCGCCTCACGTTCTGCATCGCTAGCGGGTTGAGCCGCAGTTGCAAGTACCAATTTATCTATCTTCTGCGTTGGATCAATATCCTGCAGTAACTGCTTCACTGCGTATGTACTAAATGAATCCTCCCCAGGGGTAAAGCCAGGGTGAGCAGTCGTAGTCAAAGTCCCATCGCCGGCAATGCGGGCGATTCGAAAGCCCGAGCCACCTTGATCAACTGCAACGCGGATGCTTGGCACAATTGAATTCTAACTAGGAAATACACAATTGCGTAGCGGTAGCATTGCCACATGCCCATGAGCCCTAGCAACCCGCTCGACCAATTCACCAAACAGGTAAGCGACCTCTTGGCTACCCAGGCTCAATCACAAAGATCCTCCATTGAAGCAGCAGCATCGCATTTTGCCGACGCGATCTGTGCTGACAAACTCATTCATACTTTCGGAACCGGCCACTCACATATCTTGGCTGAGGAAATCTTCTATCGTGCTGGTGGATTAGCAAATGTATCCGTCATTGTTGATGATGAATTGATGCTACATAAAGCTGTTGTTTCTGCGACCAATAAGGAGCGCGAATCAGCCACTGTCACTAATCTGCTTGCATCACATCCCCTGGCTTCGGGCGACTGCTTACTTGTTATATCTAATTCAGGTGGCAATGGCGCAACTTTGGAATTAGCAAAGAAAGCCAAGGAGCTGGGCGTTAAGGTTATTGCGCTAACAAGTGTCAATCATGCCAGCAGTGCAAAAACCCGCAGTCCGCAAGGAGTACGGCTACACGAAATTGCAGATGTTGCTCTAGATAATGGTGGCGTACCTGGAGATGCGTGCATTTCCTTCGATGGATTAGCCACTCCCGTTGCTGCGACTTCCACAATCATCGGTGCATTTCTATTGCAAAGTGTTGTTGTAGAAACTGTGGCACGAGTCTTGGCTTCGGAAAGAAAACCAGAACTTTTTCTCAGTGCGAATCTTGATGGCGGAGATGCACACAATAAGGCGCTCTTTGCTAAGTATGTAAAAAAGATTCCGATCCTGAATTAAAGCTTGCGAGTCATCAGCCATTCATCGGTTGATTTATGAGCAATAACGAATCCTAGTTTTTCGTAGAAACCAATCGCGTGATCATTTGTCGGATTCACATGTAAGTGCACGCCAGGTGAATTGGCTTCCGTCAATCGTTGAAGCAAATACATGATCAAAGGTTTACCAAACCCCTGTCTTTGCGACTTAGTGACAAGGTCGATATGAAGTTGACTTGGGAATTCATCGGTAATCGCTTTCGGAGTCCGCGGCGGATTCTGCATATGCGCAAATAAACTCTTCTCTTCATCAGTGAAATTCTCGATGCCAATGTTGAGGTATTTTGAGCGCAGAGCTGGCCACCACTCCACTTCTTCTCGCTCTTCAAAGGCTGCTGTATCTGAGGTTGCTAATAAGTAGCCGGTGATTTCACCATCAACGAGAGTAAAAGAAAGGGTTGGTTCGAATGTTAAATACGGGCCGACATAAATCTCTCCCACCATTTGCGGCATTCGAAATAAATGAGAAGCATCCGACCCGATAATTCCCGTCTGAACGCAGACTCTGTACAAATCGGCGCGATCACTTTCAATTGACTGGCGCAAGTAGGCGCCGTTTGGGAAATCTATGAGCTGCACGAGAGCACATTACCCTTGATTAAGGCTCGATACCCCCGCATAATTGGGCACATTACGACTAATTGATGAGGAGTCATCTGTGCAATTTAAAGGCAATCTACAGCGAACCGTCATTCTTATTGGAGTGCTTTTAGCCTCCCTCTCCCTCACTACTGCGTGCAGCAGCAAAGATTCTGGCGCTGACAAAGTTCTACAAGTCGCGTACGGAAGTGGTGGATCTGACGCACAAAAAACTTGGGATTCAATCGCTGCCGCTTTCACAGCTGAGAATCCAGGATGGAAAGTTGAATTTCAGGTTCAAAACGATGATCTCTACGAAACAATCGGATTAAAGAATCTTCTCACCAGCGGCAATCCTCCTGATGTCTACTTTGAGTGGGCTGGCGCGCGTCTCAATAACAAAAACAATGACGGCTTTGCTGCCGATATCACTGACCTCGTAAAGAGCACCGGTCTAGCCGATCAATTTGGCAACGGCGCCTTTAACGCAACAAGTATTGATGGCACGATTCGTATGGTTCCTTACACCGCTGACGTTACAAACGTCATTTGGTATAACAAAGATATTTTCGCAAAACTCGGCATCACACCTCCAACAACATGGTCTGAGATGCTTGCTGATTGCGCGAAGATCAAAGCCTCCGGTGTTACACCATTTGGAATTGGCAACAAGGACCTATGGGTGGCTGGCAACTGGTTCGGACACGTAGATTCACGCGTTGCTGGTGATTCTGTCTACGATCAAATCCTTAGCAAGAATAAGCCGCTGAATTCACCAGAATTTGTAAAGGCTTTGCAATATGTAGCTGACTTACATACAGCTGGCTACGTCAATGCAAGTGCGAACTCAATCAGCGACAACGAGGGATACACACTCTTCTACCAAGGCAAGGTTGCGATGTTGCCTATTGGTTCATGGATTATTTCCAACCAGATCCAAGATGCTCCAAAGCTAAATATGGGATGGTTTAACTTGCCAGCCATTGAAGGCGGAGCAGGCGATCAGAAATCAATCATGGCGGTAACAACGGGATTCATCGTCAATGCCAAGAGCAAGAAGCAGGAAAAGGCCGTTGAATTCTTGAAGATGGCATTTAGCCCAACAATGGTAGATGCGTGGATTAAGTCCGGCACCACACCTGTTGCCAAAGCATCAGGTTCTGGCTCGCTGGATGCCCTCAGCCAATCCATGATTGATCTTCTTAACTCTGGTGCAACTGTTGTTGCTCCACCAGATACGGGATATGACTTGAAAATGGCCGATGCACTTAACACTGCAACATCAGAAGTTCTAGATGGGGTAAAGACACCTCAGCAAGCACTCGATGATGCAGAGGCAAAAGTAAGCAAGAGCTAACGCATTTATATACGTAGGGATGTAGACGCCAGGCGATGAAACCAACTTCTCGCCTTGGCGTCTTTATCCTCGTCGCTCCAGCCGCATTAATTTATGGCTTTGCCGTATTGCTTCCATTCTTTGGGACCATCGGGTTAAGTTTCCTGCGCTGGGATGGGTATGCCTCCCCCACATGGGCCGGCTTTGGAAATTACACACGAGCTTTGAGCGATGTCATTTTTCGCTCAACATTTGTTCATGTTGGCATTTACATTGTGGCTACTTTGATTGTCGAGGTTTTGCTCGGTCTATTGCTTGCAGGGTTTGTTTCATCACTTCGTCGCTCGGCTTTCTATCGTGTTGCTCTCTTTATTCCAGTAATGCTTCCTATGGTTGTGATCGCCGTTCTATGGCAAGCCATTTACAACTCTGACTATGGAATCCTCAATGCAATTCTTGGCTCCATAGGTTTAGGACAATGGCAACACATATGGCTAGGTGAAACTAGAACTGCACTCCTATCTATTTGTCTTGTCTCTGGCTGGGTCTTTTCTGGCTTCTACATGGCAATCTTCTCGGCGGCACTCAATCGCTTGCCCAATGACGTCATTGAATCTGCGCGCCTGGATGGCTCCGGCGAACTCAAGCTATTTACAAAAATTAAAGTGCCGATGATTCGCCAAGTGACATCCATTGCCATTTTGATTTGCATCACTGGCGGCCTACAAGGCTTTGACTTGTTCTATGTATTAACAAATGGCGGTCCATATCACACCACCGAAGTTCCAACGACCTTCATGGTGAAGACAGTATTTCGCGATGGAGAATTTGGATACGGCTCCGCGCTTGCCGTCATCGTATCTATCGTTGGGCTGCTGACCGCTTACTTATTTAACACCTGGCAAAAACGCACTCGCATCGAGGTGGAGTACTAATGAGCGCCCTCATACGTCGGTTGGTTCATGTATGTGTAGGTATCTACGCACTGATGTCGCTCTTGCCACTTTTTTGGATGTTCTACAGCTCCTTTAAAACTAATGCGCAGATTGCACAAGATCCCCTCACTCTTCCAACCCATTTTGATTTCAGCGTTTTCCGTGAAGCGTGGGCTGTCGGCGGTCTCGGCCAATATGCGGTGAACTCGGGAATAGTTACTGGCACAACAACCCTCATTGTCCTTCTTACATCGGCGATGGCTGGATTTGCTATAAGTCGCTTACGCTTTCGTGGGTCTAAGGCAATCATCCTTATGTTTACCCTCGGATTACTGCTACCTATTCAGTCTTACTTCATCATGCAAAATCAAGAATTTGAATGGCTCAACCTTAAAGACACTCGTTGGGCTCTAATTATTCCTTACGCTGCGATGGGAATACCGCTGGCTATTTGGCTCATCAAAACTTATGTGGATTCTCTTCCAAAAGAACTATTTGAAGCTGCTCGCATTGATGGCAGTACAGATGTACAAACTTTCCGTTTCTTGATGTTGCCGATAATTAGACCCGCACTTGTCACCGTCGGAATTTTTACTGCCCTCGGCGCATGGAATGAATTTCTATTGGCGCTGCTTTATATTCAAGATGAATCCCTCAAGACAATTCCTACAGGTCTACTTTCGTTCTCATCGAAATATGCCACTGATTATCGGATGCTTTTTGCTGCGCTCACCATGGTCACCGTACCGATGATTGCACTCTACGTTGCGTTCAATAAGCAGATCGTCGCTGGTCTGACTCAAGGCGCAGTTAAAGGCTAGATACGTCCGCCCGCAGGAGCCCCTTGAGAGAGTCTCTGACTGAGCCAGACGGGAAGTGCAAACCCGATAATCAAAACTGCGGCAACGACATTAACTATCGGTGCCTGATTTGGCCTGAACAAATTATTAAATATCCACTGCGGGAGAGTTTCAATCTCGGCGCCGGAGGTGAATGTTGTAACCACAATCTCATCAAAAGAAAGCGCGAATGCCAATAAAGCACCTGCTACCAGGGAAGATCTGATTGTTGGGAAGGTGACATATCTAAATGTCTGCCAAGTATCTGCGCCAAGATCTCCCGACGCCTCCTCCAACGTAGAACCCACTCTTCGCAGTCGCGCAAGAAGGTTGTTATAGACAATGACTATGCAGAATGTTGCATGACCAATTATTACCGTGAATAAACCTAGCCCTACTCCAAATGGCTGCAAAATAATTCGGAAAGCAGAATTGAGTGCGATTCCTGTAATAATTCCTGGCAAAGCTATCGGTAGCACAACTAAGAGTGAAATCGTTTCTTTTCCAAAGAACTCATAACGTGCAACGGCGAAGGCTAGACCGCTGCCAAGCAACAAGGCGATGACGCTCGCACCAACTCCAGCCTTGATACTTGTCATGAGAGCCGAAATCACTCCCTCATTGTGGAATGCCTTAGACCACCAAAGGGTTGAGAGAGAACTTGGTGGCCAAGAAAAAGTCTTAGAAGGATTAAACGAATTTATAACTACAACAAGCAAAGGTACATAAATAAAGAGCAAAGTAATCGACGTCAGAAGCGCAAGAACATATCTCGCTGATTTGGAAAGATGCATCAGAAGTTCTCCAAAGCGCCGGACCGACGAACAAAGAATAAGTAACCCAGGACGGTCACAATTGGGAAAATCGCTGCCGCGGCTGCGAAAGGTAGATTTCCCGCCGTTCCTATATTGTCATAAATCACATTGGCAAATAGCTGCGTTTTGCCTCCTACTATTTTGACAACTATGTAATCTCCTAGCGACAATGAAAAAGTAAATATTGATCCAGCAATTACGGCAGGATAAAGAATCGGCATCACAATATTTCGATATGTTTTCCCCGCAGATGCTCCTAAATCACCCGATGCCTCAAGAAGAGAATCAGGAATTCTCTCAAGGCCGGCATAAATCGGCAAGATCATGTAAGGCAACCATAGATAAGCCAGGGTCAAAGTAGTCGCAAGCAATCCATAACTTGGGGGCGTGATCCCCAATGGTTTGAGGGCCCACGCAAGTACACCACTATTGGAGAACATAGTTCGCCACGCATATGTTTTTACAAGATAGCTCGACCAAAGTGGCAGAACAATAAGTACGACAGCGAAATTGCGAAAACGAATCGGTAAAACCTTTGCCAGGAAAAGAGCTATCGGCAGAGCGAGAAGTACATCAATGACGGTAACCAGAAGTGCTACGACGATGGAGCGTAAGGCAATATCGCGATATACGTGATTAGTGAATAACAATGAAAAATTATTGAAAGTTAACTGTTTAACTAGTTTTCCAGTAAAAGTATCAACACTCCAGAATGCTGACACCAGCATCGTGGCTAACGAACCAAGGTATGCCACAACAAGCCAAAGCATCGGCGCAGTAAGTAGTAGAGCCAATCGTCCGCGACGATGTTGATAGAGCCAAACCGAGAAAGTTTTCATATGGAAAGTAAAGACGGAGGCAGGATTTGCCTACCTCCGTCTTTAACGATTAACCCTTTATCGCTGTCCATGCTTGCGTCCATGCCGCATAGTCTTTACAGATATTTCCTCGTCCATCCAAGCAAGCTGTTGTTGGAGTGGTCCAGTAGTGAATCTGCGATGCGTACATTGCATCAGTTGCATGGTAGGTGTCGCAGAAACTCTTATCTGAAGTTTCAGCACAGGAAAGAGTCTGCGAAGGAGCCTCTCCGAACCATTCGGCAACCTGGGCATTCGCAGTTGGCGAGATGATGTGATCCATCCACTTGTACATGCAATTTGGATGCTTCGCTTTTGCCGAGATCATCCAGGTATCAGACCATCCGGTTGCTCCCTCTGAAGGAACAATAGATTCCACGGCGACTTTCTTATCTCCATTAATCAAGTTAGCAATAACTTGCCATGAAGTTCCCATCACAGTGTTACCAGATTCAAAAGACTGCACTGCCTTCGTATAGTCAGACCAATATTCACCAACAATGAGTTTCTGCGCCTTAAGTAGGTCAACAGCGGCATTAAATTGCTTTTCATCGAGTGAATATGGATCTGTTATGGCCAAATCTGGTTGAGTCTTCATTAAGTACAACGCAGCGTCTGCAATATAGATTGGTGAGTCATACGCTGTGATCGCGCCTTTGTATGGAGAAGCCGGATCAAATACAGCTCCCCACGATGTAGGCGGTGTTGTAACTTTTGCTGGGTTGTAGGCGAGTACGTTTGCGCCCCAGCCATGAGGAATGCCATACATCTGTCCGGCAACTGAGTTCCATGGTTTATCTTTTAAGAAATCAGAAACCGTTGAATAGTTAGGAACTAATGAGGTATTAACGGGAGCAACATCTCCTCCGTAAATTAATCGTAGAGTCGCATCTCCCGAAGCGGAAACTCCGTCATACTCTCCCGATTTCATCAAAGTCACCATTTCGTCAGATGTATTACCGACCTTTGCGTTAACTTTGCATCCTGTTGCTTTTTCAAATGGCGTTACCCAGTCAACGGCCTTGTCGGAGCTTCCGTTTTCGGCATATCCAGCCCAGATGACGATATTGAGTGCGCCTTCACCTGCCCCAACTGCATCGGCCATAGCGACCTTTGGAACACTCGGCGCAGCTGTAGACGCATCGTTCTTTGCGCTACTGGAACAACCTGCTAGTAAAAGTAGCGCAGCAGAAATTGCGCTGACTATGCTGATAGTGCGTTTTGATCGCAATGCAATCACCTCTCCCTGAAACAAGTTCCCCTGTTACTCGACCTGGAATTCGTATTTCGAATTCCAAGAAATTTGAACTAATGCTCCCACTGTTGAATCAATTTCTGAAGAACCATCATTCTCTTTCAACAAAACAAGTCGGTCACCATGGGCTAATTCGACGCTAAATCGGGTGAAAGAACCCAAAAATGCTATTTCTTTCACTAGTCCCGAAGTTTTTCGATCCCCTCCATGGCCGAAACGTATTTTCTCTGGACGAATGCTGAAAATACCTTTTTTGCCGAGAATTTGTTCACTGGCTTTTTCATGTAGAAGATTTGAAATGCCTACAAATCCCGCTACGAAATCAGATGATGGCTTTTCGTATACCTCTTGCGGGGTTCCCACTTGCTCGATTTTCCCGTGATTAAAGACCGCAATCCGATTCGCCATTGTCAGGGCCTCTTCCTGATCATGGGTTACGAACACAAAGGTAATTCCGATTTGTTGTTGTAATTCCTTCAACTCCACTTGCATTTCGCGCCGCAATTTTAGATCTAGAGCCCCTAACGGTTCATCGAGTAGTAGAACTTTAGGTTCATTAACGAGTGCACGAGCAAGTGCAACCCGTTGCTGCTGGCCTCCGCTGAGTTGGGAAGGCGTGCGTTTTTCATAGCCACGCAACTGAACGCGCTCAAGGGCAGCTACAGCTCTTTCTCTTCGCTCATTCTTATTGATGCCTTTAACTTTGAGCCCATACTCAACATTCTCAATAATGTTCATGTGAGGAAAGAGTGCATAATTCTGGAAAACGGTATTTACATCGCGCTTAAAAGGAGGAACGTTTGAAACATTTATTCCATCGATCTCAACTGCTCCAGAATCTTGTGTCTCAAAACCTGCAATGAGGCGTAAAACAGTTGTCTTGCCAGACCCGCTTGGTCCAAGCATTGCAAAGAACTCTCCATTAACAATGTCAAGATTTACTCCTGCGACGGCTTGGACAACGCCAAAATTCTTGACCAGATTTATGAGGCGAATGGCGTTTGGCACATCGGTAATCGTAGAGGGTGAATCCTTCAATTTGGCAATACAACAGTAATTCCGGGGGCTCTCTCTTTATCCATAGCCATCAGTGCAGCTGGTGCTTCATCTAGCGAAATGGTGGTGGCTATGAGTTTTTCTGGATGCAATAGGCCGTTCGAAATATCCGCCAACATGCTGGGGTAATCCGCAGCTGACATTCCGTGCACGCCATGAATGTGGAGTTCGCGGCCAATCAGGGTGTGCATTGGGACGGTAGCTCGTTCTTGAATTACTACCGGGGGCAATAGTCCGATTTGTAAGTGGTGACCTCTTGGGCGAAGTGATTGAATGCATTGCGAAGAAGTAATTGCACTTCCTAGAGCATCCACCGTCACCGATGCGCCCGTGCCCGTTAACTCGCGAATCGCAACTACAGGATTGGTATCCCCCGCATTGATCACATGATCAGCGCCGATGCTGAGTGCAAATGTGAGAGCGTTATCTGAAAGGTCTACAGCAATAACTGTGGCACCACGAGACTTGGCAATCATGATTGCAGCTAAGCCAATGCCACCGCATCCAAAGATTGCGACTGTATCCGTTGGCTGTGTTTCGTGTACTAAAACTAATCCTCTATATGAAGTTGCAAATCGACAACCTAGGGATGCCGCAACTGCATATGACATTGAATCTGGAATCTTGACGACATTAAAATCCGCATGAGGGATCGCTACAAATTCGGCAAAAGAACCTGGACCGTCAAAACCTGGTTGCCATTGATTGGGACAGACTTGGGCGTTATTGCTCAAACATTGGACGCATGTGCCACATCCACTAACAAAAGGGACGGTTACGCGATCTCCTACTGTGAACTTCTTTA